>JAEZKW010000003.1 GCA_023415375.1 Bacillota bacterium | reverse complement strand
TGTTTTCGAGCTCCCGGGTAATAAAGTTAATCTTCCGGTAATAACAATTGCGGGGTTCGCCTTGTTGGTTCTTGGTATGGCAGATACCGCCCCGCCGCGGCCTGACCATATAAAGAAGTGAATTCTGCTCACAATTGACATAAACCTCAATTAAATCAAAAAATTCACCCGAGGTTTTACCTTTTTCCCACAATTCATTCCGGGAAGTAGACCAGAAAACCGCAGTTCGGGTTGTGATTGAAACTTCAAGGGCTTTTTGGTTGACATAAGCGAGCAGGATTACTTCTCGTGTATCAATATTTTGAACTGCTACTGGAATAATACCTGAGCATTTTGCCGCAACTTTTGAGATTTTGTCAAAATCCAATTGCAGTTTCTTTCCTTCTTCCACTGAGTTCATATACAATCACCTTCGCTATAATCAATTTTTATTTCATGAAAAATAATATCATAATGAATTGCCGGTTGCTAGGTTTGATTTTGAAACAGAAATTTTTCTTTCATTTTAAATGGGATTGCGGTACGATAATAAGAGTTTGTTAATAAATTAGCAGTATAGTTGGTTGAGGATCATCATCAAGAGAGGCTTATTATGAAAATCGCGATAAACTACTCGGAAGCTTTACTTTCCTTATTAGAAAAAAATCCAAAACTTCCCATCAACTATATAAAAGGTCCAACCAGCCCATTTCCGGGATGTTGGCATCAATTTGAAGATTCTGGAATTCATTTTCCTCGGCTACCTCATCTAGCTCAGCTTGGGGTTATTTTTTTGGGACATCCGGAGCCCGAGCAACGTTTTAACATCCCAACAGTAATGAAAGTGCTGCAATCCACGGAGCCTCCTTATTTATCGACTCATTTGGAGGCCAGGGTAGATTTTTTCCCAGAACTCGCAGCTTATCAACATCAAAATCACCCTGGGGTCCAAAAAACTCTGAGTACTCATTTTTTGGAAGCGATTTTTGAAGTAAAGGCCCAGGTCAAAATACCGTTGGTATTGGAGAACTTTCCTTATTATACATGGTGGAGACATTTCAGATGGGGCTCAGAACCCCAATTTATTCAAGAGATTTGTCATGAGAGTGATTGCGGGTTTCTGCTTGATATTGCTCATGCTCGTTGCAGTGCCTGGCATATGCACAGAGATTTATTGGATTATATTGAGGCGCTTCCGCTTGAGCGTTTACGTGAAATCCATTTGGCCGGAGCTTTAGAGAGACCTGGTGAAGGACTACGTGATACTCATACCGCATTAGCTGAAGATGATTATAAGTTGCTTGATTTTTTACTGTCCAAAACCCGTCCTGAGATAATTACGATTGAATACGGAGGCTTACCGGATAAGCTTACAAATTTAAAACAAGAATACGAACCTATCATACGGAATAGTCCGGCCGAATTAGAACAGATGATTTTTAGAGTACATTCCATAATAAAAGCGCATGCGGGCTAATTGGTTTATAATCTTTATGCCTTAAGCCAAAAATTATAAACCTGTACAATTGGAATATAACAACTTTTTTCCCAATTCATAAACTAAATTAGAAATCTCTATAAGGAGACCGAAAATGGGAAAAAAGCATAAGCATTGTGAGAATAGATGTCAGACCCCTAATTTTCATGTACACACTTTTGCGATTTGTACGAAAGTCGATGATTGCCATCGGCATATTATCCGGGTAGTTACATCTCCAGCTGTGGATACTCCATGCCATAAACATGAATATGAGGGAGTAACTTCATGCAACGATGGGCATATTCACCGCTTTCACGGACGCACCGAGAAAGCAAATTATTTGTTCAGTGGGCACGTCCATGATCTTGATGATGGAAAAACTTCTTGTGACAAATCTTCTAGGTGTGAAGAACATCGGCATTGTTTTTGTGGAACAACCGATCGTGATCGAAGATCTCTTTGCCGTAGGTGATCTTTTTTTGAATTTTAGGATCTTGAACTTTTTCAAGGTCCTTTTTAATGATAAAAAACCGCAAATATCAGCATGAAGCGTAATTCGCGGTTTTATTATGATTTTAGTATTTTAACATGAATCCGGCAAGTAACGTAAGCTACAAAGTAGCTTACAGAACCCTTTAAATTAAGAACTTGCCGGTATTCTGTAACAAACAAGGTTGGTCCGAAAACCCGATCCGGTGAGTTTCTGCACCATCGCAGAAAGATTGTCACTTACTTGCCGGATCGAGGTTTAAACTGCTTTTGCAGCAACAGTTACTTCAATATTATTCCGGGTTGCCTGGGAGTATGGACATACTCGATGTGCTTCCTGAACCAATTCATCAGCAATTGCCTGGCTTACCCCGCCAATCGTAGCTATGATCGAAACGGCTAATAAGTAACCTCCCTGTCCATTAGGGCCGATTCCGACCTCAGCTTGAACAGAAGTTTCCTTTAAATCAAGTTTGCGATTCCGGGCCACGTGTAAAAGGGCACTTTCAAAACAAGCCGCGTAACCCGCCGCGAATAATTGTTCCGGATTGGCTCCCGCTTCGCCGGTTCCCCCCAATTCTACAGGAGGGACCATTTGAAACTCAAAGGGGCTATCTTTAATAATGACTTTGCCTTTACGACCGCCGGAAGAAATAGCTTGTGCTTTATATAGAATTTTCATATGAATCATCTCCATTTATTATTTTAACTAAGTTAATTATAAACCATATTAATAAATTTTTCAAGACAATGATCCTCGGGATTAGGGGTTTTTTCTATTTTTTAATAAGTTTTAGCGGAATAACGAGGATTTTATTTGTGTATTGCCTGTTGAATCTGGGGAAAAGTCTATTTTTTTTAGTATATCAGAAGGTTGTTGCTGTTTTGTAACATATTTTATAAACCGTTCAGACTTATTTACTCAATTTTCGCATTTTGAATTTGGTAGTCTATTTAACCTAACCCCCTTCCCAATGTCATCAGGTTATGTTGCTAATAATTGCTATTTGTTATCCGAAAACTGCCAACCCGCGTGTTAAAACACACGGCTGCTATAAAGCAAACCCTATGAATGGGGTTAAAACCAAAAATCACAACCCGCCAAATTTTTTTGATCCGGTTTTAACCGGATGGTACTTAACCAGCCGTGTGGTTTTAACCCGCGGATTGATAACGAAGCATCTAGCATACATTTTCGATTTTATGTTAGCTTAACCTGATGACATTGGCATGGGGGTTAGGTGAAAATCAGGCCCACTCAAAACGGGTGCTTTCATTGACTTTCAAGGGGTGATATGGTAAATTAAAGTAATATTAAAGCCCACCTTAAATTCCAGGAGCGAATCATGAGAATATATAATACCCTTAATCAGAAAAAAGAGGTCCTCGAGTTATTAGACCGGCGTGCCAAATTCCAGGGACAAAACCAAACCGATTTGAATTCCAAAGTCATGGCAATTATGGATGCAGTAAGAAAATCCGGGGATGAGGCCTTACTCGATTATACAGCACGTTTTGATCAGGTCATCGTAACCAAAGAATCTTTGAAGGTAAGAACTGATGAGTTTAGGGAAGCAGCGGGGCTCGTTTCCCCGGAGTTTATTCAAGCGATAAAACAGGCGAAGGCAAATATCTTGGAGTTTCATACCAAACAATTGCCTAAAGACTGGTTTGATATCAAGAACGATGGCATGATTCTAGGACAGAGAATTCAAGCGGTTGAGTCGGCCGGCCTTTATGTACCGGGCGGCGTAGCCGGTAAAACCCCATTAGTCTCTTCGGTTTTAATGAATGCTTTACCGGCTGTTGTTGCCGGAGTAAAAAGAATTATCATTTGTACTCCTCCTAATAAAGAAGGTAAGATCAATCCTTATTTATTGTTTGCGGCTGCGGAATGTAATATTACTGAAATTTATAAAGTTGGTGGAGCTCAAGCTATTGCGGCGATGGCCTTTGGGACGGATACTATAAAACCGGTGGACGTTATCGTCGGCCCGGGGAACCAATTCGTAACTGAAGCCAAGCGGCAGGTTTTTGGATTTGTCGGTTTAGATATGTTGGCTGGACCTAGTGAAATTTTAATTATCGCCGATGATACAGCCAGTCCGGCATATATGGCAGCGGATCTGCTTTCTCAGGCTGAACATGGACCTACCAACGAAGCGGGTTCCTTTCTTTTGACACCATCTAGCGAACTCGCGCAAGCAGTTGCTAAAGAAATCGAAAAGCAGTTACCCGAATTAAGCCGTCGAGGCATTGCCCAAGCTTCAATTGAGTTAAACGGGGGTATCGTTGTAACCGCTGATCTTAATGAAGCTTTTGATTTAGCAAATTATTGCGCTCCTGAACATATGGAATTAGTCGTAGGCGAACCGTGGAGCTATTTAAATCGTATTAAAAATGCCGGTGCCGTTTTCCTGGGCCCTTGCTCAACAGAACCTATTGGTGATTATGTAGCCGGTACCAACCATGTATTGCCTACCAATGGCACCGCCCGTTTCGCGTCCGGGTTGAATGTAGACCATTTTATGAAGAAGACCAGTATTATTTCATATAATCAAGCTGGAATTCTGAAATATGGACCCGCCGCTATAACTATCGCTGCAGTAGAAGGTTTGGATGCCCACGCTAAAGCGGTAAAGATTCGAATGGAGTGAAACCCAATATGAGAACTGCTTCCATTGAACGAAACACCAATGAAACCAAGATTAAACTAGAGTTAAGTCTTGATGGTTCCGGTCTCAATCAAATCCATACCGGAATTGGTTTTTTTGACCATATGCTGGCTCAAATTGCCCGGCATGGCCAGTTTGACCTTGAGATTACCGCAACAGGCGACTTAGAGGTTGATTCTCATCATACGGTTGAAGATATTGGGATCGTGCTGGGTCAAGCTATCAAGAAAGCTTTGGGCGACAAATGTGGAATCACCCGTTATGGTCATTCCTATGTTCCAATGGATGAAGCTTTGGCACTCGTGGTTATTGATTTGAGTGGCCGCGCTTACCTCCAATATCGCGTCGAGCTTTCCAAGGGACATCTTAATAATTTTGATATAGAAATGGTGGAAGAATTTTTTCGCGCCGTAGCAGTTCAGGCGGAAATGAATCTTCACATTCATTTATTAGATGGGACGAACTCCCATCATTGTATAGAGGCCATTTTCAAAGCATTTGGCAGGGCGCTTGCAGCAGCCGTCAAAATTGATGAAAGGATCAAAGGGATCCCCTCAACCAAGGGTGTTCTCTAAAATAAATCCAATGATCGCTATTATTGACTATGGAGTCGGAAATTTAAAAAGTGTTCAAAAGGCTTTTGATGCCCTGGGATATTCTGCAGTGGTATCGAAAGATCCAAATGTGGTCCTGGAAGCCGATAAAGTTGTACTACCAGGTGTCGGAGCTTTCGGAAAGTCAATGGAAAGCTTAGCCCGGGCCGGAATGGTCTCTGTCGTAAAACAGGTCATTCAATCCGGAAGGCCTTTTTTAGGAATTTGTCTTGGTTTACAAATGTTATTTGAAGAAAGTGCCGAAATATTCGGTGCCGAAGTTTTTGGGGAACAGGAGTGCCTCAATCAAGGTTTGGGGGTTTTTCCCGGAAGAGTGCTACGCTTCCCGGTTTCTGAGTTAAAAGTACCCCAGATTGGCTGGAATCAGATTAAAAAGAACAAGGAAATTCCACTTTTACATGGAGTGCCTGATGGCAGCTTTGTTTATTTTGTTCATTCTTATTATGTTAAACCTACTGATTCCACTATTACCGCTTGTACAACTCATTATGGTTTCGAGTATTGTTCCGGAATCGCCCATCATAATGTAACGGCCTTTCAATTTCATCCCGAAAAAAGCAGCCAGGTTGGACTAAGGATCCTTAAAAACTTCGGAGAACTTCGCCCATGAAGTTTCGCCCATGTATTGATATTCATCAGGGAGCCGTTAAGCAGATTGTGGGGGGAACCTTAAACGATAATTCCCATCAATTGATTGAAAATTATGTTTCCGACAAAGACGCTTTTTACTACGCTCAGTTTTTTAAAAATGATTCCTTAACCGGCGGCCATGTTATTATGTTAGGACCGGGAAACGAAAAAGAGGCCCTCAAAGCCCTTCATGCATTTCCAGGGGGCCTTCAGATCGGCGGCGGGATAACAGCTGAAAACGCAGCTTACTATTTACAACAAGGTGCTTCCCAGGTGATCGTAACTTCCTACGTATTTGAGGAAGGAGAAGTTAGCTATAAAAACTTGGAGCGTATGAACCGAGAAATCGGTAAAGACAAATTAGTTTTGGACTTAAGCTGTAGAGCGAAAAATGGCGCTTATTATGTAACAACCAACCGGTGGCAGAAATTTACCAATTTTTTGGTTAACGCTGAAAATTTGCGGGAATTGGCGGGGTTTTGCGCCGAATTTTTAATCCATGCCGTGGACGTTGAAGGAATGCGTCAGGGAATCGATGCAGAATTGGTTGAAAAATTAGGACTTTGGACCACCATCCCCACCACTTACGCCGGGGGGGTCAGGTCTTTTGCAGATTTAGATTTAATAGCTAAGCTTGGACATAAAAAACTTGATGTCACGATTGGCAGTGCACTCGATATATTTGGTGGAGACTTACCCTATAGAGACGTAGTTCAGTGGCAGGATGCACTAAACCAACAACCAAATCAATAACCAATACTAGATATGTTGAAAAAAGTATTCTGAATGCCTAACTTCAACTCACCCCCTGCGATCAATTTTGCTTATTGTTACTCTTGAGCCTTCCCCCTCTCTACCGAAGTAGAGAGGTCGCGTCCAATGGACGCGCGACTGTGGGGGTGAGTTGCCTTCAGACATCTTGATTTGACAAGACAAAAATTAATTCTAATTATTTATTTCAACTTATATATTAACAAAAAACAGGAGCCTATCATGTTAGCCAAACGAATTATCCCATGTCTCGATGTGAAAGACGGCCGGGTCGTCAAGGGAACTGAATTTCTCAACCTACGGGATGCCGGAGATCCAGTCGAATTGGGTGCCTTTTACGACCGGGAGGGTGCTGATGAGTTGGTTTTTTTAGACATCACAGCTTCCCATGAACGTCGCAAAACTGTGGCTGAAATGGTGGCCAGAGTTGCCGAAAAAGTATTTATACCCTATACAGTTGGCGGAGGAATCTCGAGTACAGACGATATACGGGAAATCTTGCTTGCCGGCGCCGATAAAACAGCGATTAATACCGCAGCCGTTCAAAACCCCGACCTAATATCGGCGGGGGCAGAACTCTTTGGCGCTCAATGCGTGGTACTGGCGATTGATGCCCGCCGCAGGGCGAAAGATGACCCTAGCAAAGGCTGGGAAGTATTCATTCACGGTGGACGGACTGCAACAGGAATTGATGCGGTCCAGTGGGCCATCAAAGCCGAAAAACTGGGAGCGGGAGAAATTCTTCTAACCAGCATGGATCGGGATGGTACGAAGGATGGCTATGACAATGAATTAAATTTTGCGGTTGCCGCTGCGGTTGGAATTCCGGTTATTGCCTCCGGGGGTGTCGGAAATCTTGAGCATTTGGCTGCAGGAATAAAACAGGGTAAGGTCGATGCGGTTTTAGCGGCCTCAATATTTCACTACCGGGAATACTCAGTGGGTGAAGCTAAAAATTATTTGGCTGAGCAAGGTATTCCGGTCCGTTTCTAAAGATAATCAGGAGAAAGGCTTGAATTTTAGAATTTGCTAAAAAAAGAGGCGAGATTATTCTCGCCTCTTTTTTTATTTTATTTCGCAATTGCGTTTAATTTTTTAGTCAATCTTGATTTCCTGCGGGCAGCTTGATTCTTATGGATTAATCCTTTGCCGGCGGTCTCATCCAAAGTTTGAATGGCGATTTTTAAATTAGCCTTTGCAGTCTCCAAGTCTCCGGCAGTAATGGAGGATGTAACTTTCTTTAAAGAAGACTTCATCGCGGAACGTTGCGCCACATTTCGTTCATTACGATCGGCAGCAACTAAGACTCTTTTTTTAGCTGATTTAATATTTGGCAATACCTTCACCTCCTTAAACTGCAAGCATGCAAGTTACACTTAAGAGTGTATCATACATGAAGACTCCTAATTTTTCAACAGTCTATATTTTACCACGGATTATGGTGATTTGTAAAGGATGAACTATTTTTGCATCACTTTAACTTTTTTGGAACCGAAAGGCGGATGGTATATTTTACAAATCCTAAGACATTATAACATTTGTTCTAAACAGCTACAAGTTCTCGGTTATTGCTCGAAAGACTTGTAAAAACACATTCTAGGGATAGGCTTTTATTGGGCATGAGCTAAAATTTTTTGCGAGGCGATGATGTGGTTTTTGTTTTAAGATTCATTTGCATAACCTTATTGATGATTGTAGGAAATTTATTTTTGCCTGATTTAAAACTTGGTGGGCGGTATATGATTTTATTGGAGGCCTTTACAACCACGGTCGTTGCTTATCTGCTTCGCTACGCATTAAGCAATCTGAAGATAACCCGCCATCGGAGTATTTTTACTGGCGCTAGTATTTTAATAGGCCTTTTTTTGATTCGCTCCCTATTTCCCGGTGTGAATCTTTCATTGATGGGAATACTATTTTTGTATTTCGGAGTTGTATTGTTGGAAATGATATTACCAAACCCTAACTCGTATGAAAGGCCATCCAACGGTCTTTCATAAGAACTAAATAAAAATATACAAGACTCAAGAATTGCCTTAAATGGGCGAAGCTATTCATCAATTTCAGCAAAGAAACTATGATTCAATGAAAGGGGAAAAATTGGAAACAACATCGGATACTCTGGAAAAGATTGGCGAGATCCATACGGACCTAGCTTTGGAATCTCGCGAGTTGTCTATCGAACGAAGTAGGGGCCAGGAACCACCTGGAGTGGATACCCAAACCGAAAGGCAAGGGAATACATTAATTACTCGGGTCCGTGTGGAAACTGAGGAAGCGGGAAGAAGTATCGGTAAACTTCCAGGCTATTATGTGACCTTGGAATCCCCTTCATTACGGAGTCGTGACCGGGACCAATTGGAAGAAGTTGCATTTTTGGTTGCCAAAGAAATTGAAGGCTTTATTGCAAAAATTGGAGTCGGGGAGAATGATCCCTGTTTAGTGGTAGGGCTCGGTAATTGGAACGCAACTCCCGATGCCTTAGGGCCAAAAGTTGTTGAACATATTCTAGTAACACGTCATTTGGTAGAGTCTTCACCCCCGGAAAAAAAGGGTGGCCTCCGGCCGTTAGCTGCAATTGCGCCAGGTGTTTTGGGCAGTACCGGGATTGAAACCGGAGAGATTGTTATGGGAGTCGTGCAGCGTACTAAACCAAAATTTGTAATTGCAGTTGACGCCTTGGCTTCCAGAAGCACTCAGCGGCTGGGGGCTACAATTCAACTAGCAGATACCGGTATTCATCCAGGCTCAGGACTTGGCAATAAAAGAATCGGAATTACTCCTCAAACCCTAGGTTTACCAGTTATCGCAATCGGAGTTCCCACAGTGGTTGAGGCAACTACGATTGTTCATGATGCAATGTTTGAAATTAATCGGATGGCGCCTGCGTTAATCAACCCGAAAGCCTTTAACCAGCAGGATTTAATTAGAAAAGTACTTTCACCCTATATGAATAGCCTGATAGTAACTCCCAAAGAAATCGATGTGATGATTGATGACTTGGCTCGGGTGGTCTCCGGTGCTTTAAATATTGCCATCCACCCCGGTGTCAGCCCGGAAGAAGTTTTTCGATATTTAAACTGATATTAGCTATTGGCTACTGGCTACTGGCTATTGGCTAAAAGCTAACAGCCAAAAGCCAATAGCTAACAGCCAAAAGCCAAATGAATGTTCTAAAACTTTCGCGACCTTCATATTCCTGTTGCGGGGGGATATTAAGATGGTGAAAAGTTTAAAAGGATGGCTTAAGATCTACCTGTTTTACGGGGTGGTCTTTTTTCTATTAGGATTGTTTGGTAGTCTGGCCTCTGATCAAGTGAGGCTCCAAGCATGGTCCAACCGACAAAAAGAAAAGCTGGTAGGAGTTTGGTCGCAAATTGTTCAATCCGGCAATGATGAACCCATCGTACCAGCTTTTACAAATCACTCCGGTAAAGTAATTTTACAGGTCTATGAGCCGGACAACCAGCAAACTGTGACGCCATTTAAATCTTTAATCCAAGAATTGCAAAGACAATTAAAAACCCACTTCCAGCAAGTCTTGATAATGCCAGTCGAAAATTTTAATACAAATTCATGGGAATCTAATTCCTCTGACTTCCCAATTTTAATTGGATTTAAGAAAACACATGAAATATCACAAAAGGGCGTTATCATTCGAAATCGGTTTTTTTTCGGTATGCCTGAGCCAGATTCGGCTCTCCTGGCAGGAAAACTAACAGAAGTTCTGGCGCACCGATTGACAAGCTTTTATTTAAGAAAAGGAACCGATGTTCAAAATACGATTTATGAGTTGGAGTGGGATGAAAAAAATAGCGATGATGATCGAAATCATCAGGAAAGTGAGACTTTTTCGGCCTTTATGCAGATTATGAACCAAGATATTATCCCGGCTATGGGTAGGCCAAATCTCAAGTAAATAAGTTTGATGATAAATGTTTTATATAAAGAAGTGTGTTAATCTCGCGCCTTTAAAATCTCCCAAGAGGTAACCGTAAGTTGAAAAATTTTTTGAAAATGACTTTAATCATTATTATGGCAGTTTTCTTATGCGGGGCTGGATTTTACCTTACGCTGGTCAATACCACTCGACTTTTGGCGGCTGGTAAGCCAAATATGCAGTGCCGCTGGCTAAGCTCGGGCCTGGTGATCAAGACCGCCAAATGGTGTGAGACGATTGATTTACCATCGCCAGTTCATATCCGCGGACAAGCCGGCAAGTGGTTGATTTATAGCCGTAATTTTGCTTTGAGTGTAAATACCAACCCCCTACAGATTCAATGGAAAAAAACCTTTTCTAGAAGGAAAACGAAATCCACTGATGAATATTAATGAACGAAATAATTCCACAATATTGGAATCAAAATCTTCACCGCGCCATTTTTTGGCGGCTTCATAAAAAATATTATTTTGATTCTGGAAGGGAGACCGTTTTTGGGCTTAACACAGATTTTTATACAAGCCTTTTTGGTCGGATTCTCCGGAGCCATTGCTCCGGGACCTTTACTGACTTATAATATTCAACTTACATATAAAAAGGGCTTCTGGGTCGGGCCGAAGCTTATTTTGGGACATGCGATTTTGGAAGCATTGTTAATTATCGGAATTATTGCCGGATTAGGCCGGATAATCCAATTGCCTGTGACTAAAATTATTTTATGGACGATTGGCGGTTTATTGCTAGCCTGGATGGGATATGAATTAATTTGGAAAGAAACCCGCCGGGATTTGCCATCAATGAATGCAGCTTCAGAAATGCCTGGGGCACTAGGTTCCTCAGAATCTGAGGTGTCTGCTGCCAGTGAATCAAGTTCAGTTTTAAACATCGCCAATCTTCCGCCGGTAGTGGCGGGTGCGCTAGTTTCAATAAGTAATCCTTATTGGGCATTATGGTGGGCGATGATAGGTTTGGGTATGATAACGCAGGCGATGGCCCTGGGTTGGTGGGGTGTATTCATATTTTACAGTGGTCATATTCTCTCCGATTTAATTTGGTACAGTTTTATTTCAGGCGCTGTTGCCAAGGGACGCCGTTATTTATCGAGAACAGCTTATCATTGGTTGCTGCGAATCTGCGGCTTATTTTTATTCTTTATTGCGGCTAACTTTTTATTGGATGCTTTGAAAGCAGTAGGAATTACAGATTGGTTTTGGCGGACAGCCGTTGATTTTTTCGGACGTGTTAAGTAAATAGCCTCAACCACAGAGTTCAAACATTCAGCTTTGTCTGGCGTTTGAATCTTCTGATTTATTGAGTCGCTTGCAATTGAAGACAGGGCAACGAAAAAACTTGGATAAAAAATCTCGACTTATTGTCGTTGAATCTCTCCCCGTTAATATTTGAAAATGAATATTAACGGGTTTTTTGATCAAAGGGTTATCCATTTATACTGCGTAGGAAAATTCAATATGCGAACAAAGGATGTCTGGAGTTTCATTGACTTTCAAAGCCCTATATGATAAATTAAAATGTTGTTAGCAATAAGCTTTTTTAAGTGATTGATTTGAAAGTCTTTGGAGGTAACTCATTGATACAGACCAATATCCGCAACTTTTGCATTATCGCTCATATCGACCACGGAAAGTCAACCTTGGCTGATCGTTTATTGGAATATACCGGCGCTTTGAGTGAACGGGAAATGACCGAACAAGTTCTGGACTCCATGGATCTGGAACGGGAACGGGGCATTACCATCAAGGCCCAGGCCGTCAGACTGCAATATAAGGCCAAAAATGGCGAAAATTATATCCTGAATTTGATTGATACTCCTGGTCATGTGGATTTTACCTATGAAGTGTCCCGCTCCCTGAAAGCGTGCGACGGGGCTTTGTTGGTGGTTGATGCCACCCAGGGCGTGGAGGCCCAAACCATTGCCAACTTGTATTTGGCGGTGGACTTAAATTTGGATATCATTCCAGTTATCAACAAAATTGACTTGCCCAGCGCCGATCCGGACCGGGCAAAAAATGAGATCAAAGATATTATCGGGATCAGCCCCGATGAATGTATTTTAGCCAGCGCCAAGACCGGTCTTGGGACTGAGGATATCTTGGAGGCTATTGTTTCCAGGATTAAACCGCCGGCAGGGGATATGCGCTTGCCTTTACAAGCTTTGATTTTCGACTCCCTTTTCGATTCCTACCGGGGAGCCATTGCCTACGTGCGGGTGATGGAGGGCCGGATCGCGATCGGTCAAAAAATTCGAATGATGGCCACTGGTAAAGAATTTGAAGTGACTGAACTTGGAACTTTCAGGCCGGCGATGACCGCCGCGAATGAACTAATTGCCGGGGAAGTCGGTTTTGTGGTCGCTTCCATGAAGAACGTCAAAGATGTTCAAGTGGGTGATACGATTACTGATGCCGTCAGCCCTGCCTTATTGCCTTTGCCGGGGTATCGCCCGGTTCAACCGATGGTTTATTGCGGCCTTTACCCGGTGGACAACGCGGCATACGGTGAGTTGCGCGATGCCCTCGAAAAATTGAACCTGAATGATGCCGCCCTGGTATTTGAGGCCGAGAGTTCCTCAGCTTTGGGCTTTGGTTTTCGCTGCGGCTTCTTGGGACTGCTCCATATGGAGATTATCCAGGAACGTTTGGAACGGGAATATGACTTAAACTTAATTGCCACCGCGCCCAGTGTTATTTATAAAGTTTTTTTAACCAACGGCGATGTGAAGGAAATCTCCAACCCGGCCGAATTACCGGCAGCCAATTACCTGGACCACTTGGAGGAACCGGTGGTCAAGGCTACTATCATCCTGCCTAGTGATTTCGTGGGTACGATTATGGATCTCTGTCAGGAGAAACGGGGCACTTTTGTGAATATGGAGTATTTGACGGAGGCCCGGGTGATGCTGACCTATGAGTTGCCGCTGGCTGAAATACTGATGGACTTTTTCGACAAATTGAAATCCCGTTCCCGGGGATACGCTTCCCTGGACTACGAATATCTCGGGCACAAACCGGCGGAACTGGTGAAGCTGGATATTATGATTAGTGAGAAAGTAGTGGATGCCTTGTCGATGATCGTCCACCGCGACCGGGCATACCAGCGGGGCAGACAACTGGCGGAGAAACTGAAAGAAATTATCCCCCGGCAATTGTTCGAAGTCCCGATCCAGGCCGCTGTCGGCAGTAAGATTATTGCCCGGGAGACCATCAAGGCCATGCGCAAAGACGTACTGGCCAAATGTTACGGCGGCGATATCAGCCGGAAACGGAAACTGCTGGAGAAGCAAAAAGAAGGCAAAAA
>JAEZKW010000384.1 GCA_023415375.1 Bacillota bacterium | reverse complement strand
TTTCTTCAACTAATACTGGAATGTATATGCAACAAATTTTTAAAACGTTAGTGAGAGAAAATTCGGGAGTGGTTCAACAACTTTAAACTGGAAAAGCAAAGTTAATGTTGACTATTTTCATTTAGCCCACGCCAGACTCTGTAGTGATTCGGTAATCGGTGCTATCAGCACACCAATTCATCAAACCGCTACATTCCGTTATCCGGCGGTGGGTATATCGACTGGTTATGATTATTCGCGGACAGTGAACCCCACACGGGAAGTTCTTGAAAAGGTAATGGTAGAGCTTGAGAATGGAGGGAAATATTCCGTACTTACCTGGGGAGGTCTCATGGATGTGCGGAAACAAAAGTAAGAAGCACGGCTGAAACAAAATTTATCAATAGTATGATTAAGTAAATGGAGCTCAACCACAAATTAGGCTCCATTTTTTTGTATTTATTTGGTAAGAAGCGGTTTATTGAACCGCTCATCTAGGCTGTAAAAATGGTAAACTCAATTTTAATTCATGTTGAGGATGAAGAATTATTGAATGACAATTTTGAAAACTAGTGCTAAAAGCAAGTGTGTATACTTTTATCAAATAATAAAATCTTTTACCATCCAATCAAGTTGTTAATATTATTATCGCAGAAGTGCAGTTATGCAGAAATATATTTCGAGACCTTGTTCTATGTACATTAGTCCAACTTAAGCAGGAGCGACTGTGATGCAGAATCGGGCTAAAACTCGTATCGCCTCACCGATAAATCAAAAACTTACAGAGGAAGGCGTGAGAATAAAGACATCTATTAAGAATATTGTAAAGATTGACGAAAATAAAAGGGAAGGATTTTTTATATACATTTGATTCTTAATTAGCTTGAGAGTGTGAGCCTTGAATCGAATTAACTGCAGCAGAATTTCTTTTCCTGTAAGAAATCTTCTTCAACTGCAGCCGGAACGGAGGTATCTATGATTATCAAACCGAGTATAAACCCAGTTATTAAACAATGGAATTTATTGATAAAGTTTTTTTCAAAATCGCCATTATTCAATATAATTTCATTGCGGATCACTTCCATCTATATATTTATCAGTTTCCTGTGGGTTCTTTGGAGCAACAGGATGATTTATTTAATGGTTAACGATAAAAAGTGGATAGCGATTATCACTACGGTTAAAGGCTGGCTGTTTATTTTGGCCAGTGGCGCCCTTATTTATACGTTGATTACCTCCGCTTTCAAAAAATTGATGGCAGCGGAAGAAATTTTAAAGAAAAATGAAGCCCAATATCGAAATATCTTTGAAAATATTTATGATATTTATATTGAAACATCGCTTGACGGAGTCATTCTGCAAGTATCCCCCTCGGTGCAAGAAATTTTAGGATATACCCCAGTGGAACTACTGGGAACCAATATTAAGGACTTATACAATAAGCCGGAACAAAGAAAGGAAATGGTTGAAACTTTATTAAAAAGCCAAGAAATTACCAATCATGAAATAACATTTAGAGATAAAAAAGGAAGAATGCATTACTTATGGTTCCACGCGAAAGTTGTGAGCGATGCGGGAGAACAAAAAATTATCGGAGTCCATAGAGATGTAACCCAATATATTGAAGCCAAACTTGGCCAACAAGAAAGTGAAGAACGATACAAGCTTCTATTTGACAAAATGCTCAACGGTTTTTACGTTTTCGAACCCATATTTAATGATGACAATAAACTTGTTGATTTTCGTTATATTGATATGAATCCTGCATTTGAAAACCATTCCTCCAAAAAAGCCGGTGACACTTTAGGCAAAACCTGGTTGGAAATTTATGGGTTCCACAATATAGATCTGAATACATTTCAAAAAGTATTGCAGACAGGTTCCGAAAGCTTTGAGACATACCATCCAAATTCCCAACGTTATTATAAAGCAAATGCTTTTTTAATGAAAGACAACCAAATCGGCGTTGTCTTTGACAATATTACCGATATTAAGAAAAATGAAGCCGAATATCGAAATATCTTTGAAAATATTAATGATTTGTATATTGAAACATCGCTTAACGGAGTCATTCTGCAAGTATCCCCCTCAGTGAAAGAAATTTTAGGATATACCCCAGCGGAACTACTGAGAACCGATGTTAATGTTTTATACAATAAACCGGAACAAAGAAAGGAAATGGTTGAAACTTTATTAAAAAGCCAAGAAATTACCAATCATGAAGTCACATTTAGAGACAAAAAAGGAAGAATACATTACTTATGGTTCCACGCGAAAGTTGTGAGCGATGCGGGAGAACAACGAATTATCGGAGTCCATAGAGATGTAACCCAATATATTGAAGCCAAACTTAGCCAACAAGAAAGTGAAGGACGATACAAGCTCTTATTTGACAAAATGCTCAATGGCTTTGTCGTTTTCGAACCCATATTTAATAACAACGAACTCATCGATATCCGTTTTATTGATATGAATCCTGCTTTCGAAAACCATTCGTATTTAAAAATCGATCAGGCTTTGGATAAAACTTGGTCGGAAGTTTATGGGTTTAACAATTTGAATCTGAATACATATCAAAAAGTATTGCAGACAGGTTCTGAGAGCTTTGAGACATGCAATCCAAAGACCAAACGTCATTATATAGCAAGTGCTTTTTTAATGAAAGATAACCAAATCGGCGTTGTCTTTGACGATATTACCAATATTAAAAATGCAGAAAAAAATCTGAGAGAATTGGCCAGCCGGCTTGAAGCGATCATTGAGAGCACCGATGAGCTGATTTGGATGATCGGCAAAGATTACCGCTTAATTACATATAATTTAGCCCTAAAAAATTTTACCAAAGAATTTTTTGATGAAGACTTAAAACCGGGAATAAGAATGGAAGACGTTATGCCAGAAGATTCCGCCCGGGCTTGGCATAGTTTGTATGAGCGCGCTTTCAAAGAAGGCAAGTATCATATTGATGGGGCGCACACACTGACCGGCGACCAATACTATGAAATATCCTTTAACCCTGTTTATCAAGAGACGGAGGTCGTAGCGGTCGCAATTTTTGCCAAGGACATCACCGGTCGTAAAAAAGCGGAATTGGAGATTAAAAAACTCAATGAAGAACTGGAAGAACGCGTAATCGAGCGGACCGGTCAACTCCAAGTGGCGTTAAATGAAATGGAAGCGTTTACCTATACCGTATCCCATGATTTAAAGTCGCCCTTAAGGGCGATCGAGGGATACACCAGGTTTATCATGGAAGATTATGGCACAAAGATGGAAAGTGAAGAGCTGGAGATGGTCGGCAATATAAAAACCATTGGTTTGGAAATGATCGCGCTCATTAATAAACTGCTGGACTATTCAACCACCTCAAAAACGGCTCTCAATAAAGAACGGATCAATATGAACCAAATGGCGTGCTCGGTATTCACCGAGTTGAAATCGGCCCTGCCCGAACGAAATATCGAATTAATCATCGAAAAGGAGTTGCCTGAGGTTTTAGCGGACCGGATTTTGCTGCGCCAAGTATTTTCCAATCTTTTGTCCAATGCCTTTAAATTTACCCGCTTGAAGGATCAGGCGAAAATCGTGGTGGGATGTCAAGCTTCGGAGAAAGAATATCTATTTTATGTGAAGGATAACGGAGTCGGTTTTGATATGGAATATGCGGGAAAACTTTTTGGGGTTTTCCAACGTCTTCATTCGGCGGACGAGTTTGAAGGGAGCGGGATCGGTCTGGCCACTGTGAAAAAAATAATTCAAAAACACGGAGGCAGGACATGGATCGAAGGAAGGGTTAACGAAGGAGCAACTGTCTATTTTACTTTGCCCATAGTTTGATCTACAACTTTTATCAAAGGAGACAATCAGAGATGAAATCATTGTTAAAAGTAATGGTTGTAGATGACCAAGATGTGATCCGCAAAGAAATAAAGAGGATGACAATATGGGGAGAAAAGACTGGGTTTATTGTTTCCGATGAAGCCAAAGATGGTTATGACGCTCTCAATAAGCTCGCTGCGACCCATATTGATTTGGTAATCACCGATATCCGGATGCCTAAAATCGATGGTATTGAATTGCTTCAGCGGATAAATAAGCAGAAATTATGCCCATGCGTGGTGCTATTGAGTGACTTTACCGAATTTAATTATGCCAGACAAGGTCTCATCTACGGGGCTTTTGATTATTTGGGAAAGCCTGTGGATGAGGGAATTTTAAGAAATTTGCTGGAGCGGGTGGAGCGTTTTTTGGCGGAAAAGGCATTTGAGGAAGAACGAATCAGAAAATTGGAAGAAGTTGTTGAAACAAAAGTTGAATCATTTTTTCCCGATAGCGATGTCAGACAAATTATCATACATATATTAAATGGTGACTCCAAAACCGTTCAATTCATTTCGAACATGGTGGAAATAACGGGGGCTGCATTCGACGGCGATCTCATTAAAATTACTTTTGTACTCAAAAATGCAATGGCCGAAATCACCAACGTAATTTTTCAAACGAATCCCTGGCTAAAAGAATTTATGGATATCGGAAATTTTGATAATCCGGATTTTTTAAAGTGCCAAAACTTAGAATCACTCAAAGAAGCTTTATTGGCGGAAATCGATAAAATTGTTACCACGCTTCGTAGATTCCACTATTATAGTGATAATCATATTGTGAAACAGGTCTGTAATTATGTCCTTCAAAATAGTAATCAGAACATTTCTATGCATGGTATTGCAGAGGCCCTCTTCTTAAACAGGTCTTATATTAGCGAGACCTTTCGGCAAAAAACCGGCATGACTGTTATCGAGTTTATAACAATGATAAAAATAGAACAAGCCAAGAAACTAATTAGGGAAAACAAATTGAAAAGCTATGAAATTGCGGATAAATTAGGCTTTAAAGATGCGGAATACTTTAGTAGGCTTTTTAAAAAGTACACTGGTTCGTCTCCGACAGAGTTCAGGCAATAAATTAATTTTTAAAATTAAAACCTGACATTTTTCGGGGATAAACCTCACAATATTTCATTAATCCGATAAGGATGATCGTGTATTGTTTACTTAAAGCACGAGATCATCCTTAATTCTTTTGTTTCAGTACAACTTTAAATAAGAAAAGAGATTTGATTTTATTTGATAATTCCATGCTTAATTTTAACGCCTTTCAAGCGGATATGAAAATGAAAAGGAAAGAAATAAAAATGTTTGAACGCCTCGTTAAATGTGCCGGTTGTAAAAATTGGCGAAAATGTAATGAATTATATTGTGCATTTGAATTTAGCTATATTGAATCGATTCAATGGAAAACTGATAAGATATTTCTTCGTGTTTATCAAATATTTAACCACTTCTGCCACTTAATCAAAAGAATATCCGGTGTATAATCTTTTCGATTGTGGCGCTAAAAATATTAAGACGATATCCGAAGAAACTTTACAATTGTTAGCTCAGATTTTAACCTTATTTGGCTGTCGGGACAATAATTACCATTTTAAAAAGCGAGGATTAATTAATGGATAAAGTTCGAATCGATGATTTAAGACCGGGAATGAAACTAGCGCGAACGCTCTATTCCCCGGAAGGCTTAATATTGGTACGCGAAAACACTGATCTCACTGAACAAATCATTAAAAAATTAAAGCTACTGGGCATGCCGGCGGCCTATATTATTGGTAAAGCCGAAAATATAATTCCTGAACCGGTCTCGGAAGCCACCCGCGTAGATTTAATCAAGAGTTTATCCAAGCTCGACGCTGATGTCCGTTCCGGCAAAAATGCCAATCTGTTGGCCAGCAAACAGCCATTATATGCTCTGGTCGATGAGATCGTTTGTAACCCTAAGAACTTAATTGGTATTACCGATATTCGCTTACGGAAGGATTACATATACGGGCATTCTGTCAATGTAAGCATTATTGCGGTTAAAATTGGTTTGAATATGGGATATAATCAATTAAGACTGGCCGAGCTTGCTGTTGGAGCACTTTTTCACGATATCGGCATGACGAAGGTCCCGATTGAAATACTCGATAAAATCGGTGGACTCACCGATCCGGAATTGAAATTGATTCATGCCCATCCCGAAGAGGGTTATAATATTTTAAAACAAAATCAAAACATTTCGGCCAGTTCAGCGCATGCAGCCTATCAGCATCATGAACGCTATAATGGTACCGGTTATCCCCGGGGAATGGCCGGGGATTCAATTCATGAATTTGCCCGGATTATCGCTGTGGCTGATGTTTATGACTCAATGACCACGGAGAGACTTTACCGGCATGCCAAAACTTCTATAGAAGCCTTCAATTTCATCAAAACCAACAAGGGGATAGATTTTGATCCCACAGTTGTCGAAATTTTCGAAAAAACACTCTTAACAAATTAGATATTTATTATAATGCTTTATAGGAGGTTAAATTGATCAGCGGGAAATCAAATTCCACTATCAAGGAAATGTTGAACTTTAATAGTTTATCAACAAGAATTAAAGACGCCAAACGGAAGCTTAA
>JAEZKW010000383.1 GCA_023415375.1 Bacillota bacterium | reverse complement strand
TTCGTAACATCGTCCGTGCTAGGGTTGCATCATCAACAATTAGTACTTTCAATAATCTACACCTCTCATTTAATGGTACATAGTATAATCATAAGTTCAAAAGTAAATCAATTCAATTATTTTTTTTGATAAATGCAATTTTTAACCAAAGCCCACTGGGTACTATTAGTAAATTTAGGTAGCCATTTGGATTTAAATAATGATAAAAACCCCTTATCCCCCAATGTCTCTCTTAGGATAATCGCTACTGTATAGGCTTCCTCCCCCGAAGAACATCCAGCTGACCAACATCGTAATTTTTTAATCTGCTTTGCTGATAGAATCATGGCTGGGATCAACTCTTGCTCCATGATTTTAAATTGACTATTTTCCCGAAAAAAACTGGTAACGTTCGTTGTTAATAAATCAAAAAAATGGCTTAATTCAATGGGGATTGTTTTGAATTATCTCGAAATATGGATTCATAACTATTTACATTTAATTCAGTTAATTTTCGATTCAACCTGGCTTGAATCAAATATTTTTTTTGGAGGCCATAGGTAAAACCCAGCTTCTTATTTAAAAAATCACAGATTAAACCTATACCGTTGTCATTTTCATAATCCATCGATAACTCCGTGAATTTATCACCCCGACTCGCATATAAGAATTATAATGATTTCTACTTTACCAGGGTCACAAAAATATTCATTAAAACCCTTATGATTCCTTCACCTCATTGATTTTGTCATCAATGGTACTCGCCCCCGGAAATATTTCGTCGATTTCTTGGAAATCCACCAATTTTTCGAGATCTACCATTAAAATTAAACGGTTTCCGATTTTACCCATTGATTGAAGGTATTTTGTCTTTGGTTTGGAACTAAATTCTGGAGTTGGCTGAATACTTCCATCTGCCATACTTACTATATCCACAACCCGATCCACAATCAATCCGAAAATCTTACCCTCTGTTTCCACAACAACAATTACTGTATAATCGTTATAATGACCGGGTTCCAATTGAAAAATCCTGCGCATATCCAAAACTGGGATGACTTCACCCCGGAAATTTATCACTCCACAGACCGCGGGCGGGGCATTGGGAACTTTGACTGGGACTGAATATCGAATCATTTCTTGTACCCGTAAGACATCAACCCCAAATTCTTCATTACCCACCAAGAAAATCAGCTGTTGATTACCAAAACCGATACCGGTGAATTGTAGGTTTAAGATATCCATTGTCTGATCTGCCATTTCTTCTCCTCCCTAAACGCGCTCGCCCAGCTGAAGGCTATTATCAATGTGCGTATTTTTTAATGATCTGATGGGTATCCAATATGAGTGCAATACCGCCACTCCCTACAAAAGCTGCGCCTGATATCAAAGGATTCTCGGCTAATGCTTTGTTGATTTGTTTAATCATCAGTTCTTCCTGACCTATTAATTCCTCGACTAAAAGGCCATAAGGAGTATGGCCTTCACGAACAATGATTGCTAATTTCTCTTTATTCCGTGTTACCGGAGGATATTGAAAAACCCTATTTAAATCAATTAACGTAATCGCTTCTTGCCGAAGGGTGAAAACCTGTTTATCTGTTATATGGTGAATATCCGTATCAGCAACCGCTACACTTTCCACTACTTCAAAGGCAGGAATCCCGAATGTTTGACCGCCAACCTTGATCATAAATGACTGAATAATCGCTAGTGTAAGGGGGATTTTTAGGCGAAAGGATGTACCCTGACCTGGTTTGGAATCTATTACAATATCACCTTTTAATTTTTTAATACTATCATGGACAACATCCAGCCCAACACCACGGCCTGAGATATCACTAATGATATCCGCAGTGGAGAACCCTGGTTCAAAGATTAATTTTCGAATTTCTTCATCGGTTAGGTCTTGAAATTCATCAATAAGACCAGTCTGAATACCTTTGGTTCTTATTTTATCAAGATCAAGGCCTTGACCATCATCCTGAACGCTGATTACAATATCATCCCCATCTTGATAAGCACCCATAGTAACCCTACCAATCCGGCCTTTACCATTTTTTATTCGATTTTCTTCACTTTCTAAACCATGATCAACTGCATTTCGAATCAAATGGGTTAATGGATCTACCAACTGTTCGGCAACTTGCTTATCGATCTCCGTATCTTCTCCAAAAAATACGAGCTCAACCTGTTTCCCTTTTTGTTTTGAAATATCATAGACTGTCCTGGAGAAACGGGTGAATATATTTCGAACCGGGATCATCCTAAGATCCATAACTTCTTCTTGCAATCCTTCAGTTACAACTTCCAGTTTTTGGATGACCCTTAAAAATTGATTCCAGTTTAAAACTTGGTGATTCCTTTGGCTTAAGAATTCTAATAAACTAGCTTTTACATGGATCAACTCTCCAACCTGATTAACCAAACGATCAATCTTTCCGGCTTCGACGCGAATAGTCCGTTCAACAAGATGAGTGCCATCCTTATCGATCTTAGTCTTCGGTAAAGCTAAAGCTTCTTCCGATCGGTAAGCCCATTGCCTGACCCTTACTGCAATTACATCATACATGGGATAGGAAGTAATTGCAGATTCCTGTTCATGGGTTAAACACTGTTCTGTTACCAATACCACACGTAAAATTGTAAATTTTTCTTCCTTTAAATCTTCTTCCCGAGGTACTGTTTTATATACAGTTCCATATTGAGGCAACATCCTTATAAATATCAAAGCCGAAGCACCTTGCATCTCTGCTTCGGAATTAAATTCAACCTCGATTCCGTAAACAAATTTACCTGCTTCTTGCCATGCGGCAATTGTTTCTTTTTCCGTTGTTGATAAAGTGAGAGGGGTATCAAACTTTTTGACCGGACTCAATGAAGTCTCTGCCAAACTAGAATTAAAAAAATTTTTCCAATGCTTTAATGGTTCAACCTCTTGCCACCGTCCATTTTCAATATATAAGAAAACCTCATCCGAAAATTTTAACAAAGAATCTATTAGCTCACTATCCAAATACAATTTATCTTTACGGACCGCATCAAAAAGATCTTCCACCACATGTATAGCATCTTTCAGCTCCGTAAGCCCCATCATCCCCGAAGATCCTTTGATATTATGGGCCAATCGGAATAATTCATTTATATCCTTTTTGAGATCCTCATGCTCACCCCAATGTAATAAAATCTCACTAAACCGCTCCAGCTGGTCATGGGTTTCGGTTACAAAAAGAAGAGTTAAAGACTCATCTTTATTGAAAGTCTGAGACATTTGAGTTTTTCTCCTCCTTCAGCAACCGCCCGACATATACACTATGGTCTTCTAAAACATAATAAATTCTGCGCCCAAATCGGCCTCCTAATTCTTTGGCCATGATGGGTATTCTTTTTGATTCCAAACATTTTAATGTAAATTGGATATTGGAGTGGGCGACATCATTACCATGATTATGAAAATCAACCATATTACTGCCACCGAAAATTTTGGCCTTCATGTTTTGATAGACCGCGCCTTCCGATATAAGGTGGTTCATCATAGTTTCAAGGGAGTTTAATCCATAATTTCCATAACTGACAAACTGCCCTTGAATGCCTTCAGGCAACATAAAGTGATTCATCCCACCGATCCCGGAAGCTTGATCATACAAACATACAGCTATACAAGAGCCCAACAAAGTATAAATTACTAATTTAGGGTCCCTTGTAACATAATACTCCCCGTTATGGATAGTGATTATTTTTTTGGATTCCATATCAAAAGGGATTCCTCGTTTCATAGCTTTTCCTTATATTACTATTTTTTACCTTCTTTATATCGACGTAAAATAAGGACATCTGGTGCGCGTACACCTTAGTATGTATTACCGCATGTTTTCGAGAATCAAATTCTATCGGTTCTTTCTATGAACGAATGTCTTTTATAACTTTCTTAACCCAAAATATCTCAAAATCATTATATGGAGTATCCTTTAAGGCTTAATCAAACACCCTTTGGCAGCCAATCTTTCAAATGTCAGTTGAGTTAAGGGATCAATAATATCAATAGCTGGATTACGGCTGATTTCTATAATAGCTAAGTTTTTTAATTTGGTAATTCCGGTAATATTCTTTATTTGATTATCGGACAATATTAATTCTTGAAGATTAGGAAGTCTTAAGAGAGGCCCAATATCCGATATTTGATTTTTGGAAACATCCAAATCCCGTAAGGATTTTAACTGACTTAACGATTCAAGCTCGTATAGATAATTTGAACTTATATAAAGCAATTCTAAATTGGTTAGATTGGCTAAAGGAGCGATATCTTTAATTTGATTCGAACGCAGCCATATTTTTTGTAAATTCGTAAGACCCTGCAACGGACTTAAATCAAGGATTTGATTATAAGATAAAGAGAGCACTTTTAGATAAGTAAGTTTTTTTAAGGGGCTAATATCAATGATCTGATTGCCCATTAAGTGAAGTTCTTCCAGTTCAGTAAGTTCCCCTAAAGGGCCAATATCTTGAATCTGATTGTAAGATAGCACCAAATCCTTGACTTTTTTCAAATTTGCCAAACTTGAAATATCGCGGATTCGGTTCCGGCCCAAATGAATCTTATATAAATTTTCCAATCCCGATAAGTCCTTAATATCTTCTAGCTCATTATGAGATAAATTCAATTCCCGCAACTTATGGAGTTTTTCGATTCCTACCGCTGTTTTCAGATGGTTTCCCATCACGTGAAAATCTTCCAAAGAAGTTACGTTTTCGATACCTGAGAGCGATTTTATATCCTTACGGGATGCATTTAACATTCGGAGTGATTTTAATTCATAAACACTGATATCACCATAGGGTTTAGCCAAAGCAACCCTGATGGAATCTTCCAATCCAGGATCCCCAATCTTAGCTTCATAGATTTTGTCGATTTGTCGGACTAAGTTAAAGCCTCTATTAATTAATCCCAAACCATCAAGCGTTAATCCCTGGTCCTCTTCAATTGGCAGGCTGATCATATCTAGGTCCTCTTTTTCAACTAACAATTCTCCCATATCCTTTCGCCTTTTGTTCCAATTTAGCCCTGGTTATCTGTATTTGATGATCGAGAACCCGTGCCATTTCTGCCAATAAATCAATACCGCTTGACTCAGCCTTTTCAACTTTAAGTTTTAGCTGATAAAGAGAAGAATTTCGTATTTCAGCTTTCTCCTTTGCAATTGCGGCCAGTCTTTCCTTAACCTGGGCTATCTGACGTAAAACTTTCGTTAATTTGCCGATTTCAATATTTTTTTCCAAGCCGCCGGTTTTTTTCCATTGCCTCAAAATACTTTGTAACCCGATTTCATCTCCAGCCTGATAAGCTTGATTTGCTTTTGCCATTAATTCTTGAAAACAAACCCGTTCTTGTTCATTTACAGCTAAATCTGGATGGATTCGTTTGGCAATCTGCCGATAAAGTTTTTTCAAACTTTTAGTGGGTTTAAATCGTGAAATCTCTTTTTTGTTCATCTCCTGTTGATTACCGGCTACTTTCGCAGATTCTTCCGCCTGCGCTTTTGTCTGTTCTGCTTTCATTCTTGCAAATTGATCATCAGGTCTTTCCCCAGCTTCGATCTGGGCAATCTCTGCCTCTATCTTATCAAGTTCGGAATAACGGGAGCCAACTGCGCTTAAATAACGGGCCCTAAAATTTTGGAGTTCACAACGAAATGTAGCGAGTTCCAGCTCTTCCTGAGCTAATTGGCACTCCAGCCTAACTAATTCAGCATTTTTTTGCTTAAATTCCCATTCTTCCTCTATGATTTGGTGAACGTTTTCGCTGCCCATTTTATTAGCTCCTTAGAGAATGCCTTCGTTACAAGTCTGCTGTTATATGAATAATATCGGTCGCTTCAAATCGAACTTTAACCATTTTTTATGTAAATTCTTTTTTTATTGTTTTTCACTAAAAACCACCACGAAATGTGGTGGTTCGGGGAAACTCATTTTATACCGTTACAATTTAACCTTAAGCGCGAGTGTCGATATTTCTTCCTAAATAGGAAGAGTTCATCACAGTCTGGCCTTTTGGAATTTCTTGGATTAGCTGATTTGCAATTTTCGTTTGGTCATCCATACTATTACGGAGCATTTTTGTTTGAGCTGCTGAATGGACTTCACTTTGTCTTAAATTCGTGCTGGCACTGGAAACACTTGCAATATTCATAGCCTTCCCCACCTCTTTTGGATATAAAATAATCCCCCGTACAATCATCATCGGTCAAAATTTAATTTAGCTTAAACCTCTTGTTCCTTTCCATTATTCATGTGCATAGTTTGTAATAACCTTAAATAATGGAGATGAATAATTTGAGTCACTATATATCCCCTCAAGATCCACCTGCTTTTTGCTCTGGTGGGTCTTTATATACAATTCAACCGGGTGATTCGCTTTTTGGTTTAGCTTCCCGTTTTTAAACAACCATTCAAGCCCTTTTAACCGCTAATCCCGGTATCAGGCCAACCGGCCTCCAGCTTGGCCAACATATATGTGTACCGACTCCTGAACCCACTCAAACATCTTGCCCTGGTAGACTTTACTCCGTTAAGCCTGGTGATACGTTTTATGGTATCGCCAGACGATTAGGTTATCCATTGGATTCTTTGTTTGCCGTCAATCCTTCTATCAATCCAAATGAACTTATAACTGGTCAAGTGATTTGTTTACCGCCTGCTCCCGGTGATAGCCCGTTAGCCTGGAGGTTCAATTTATATCTAAAACCAGGATACGATTTATGATATTGCCCGACAGCGGGGTATCCCTTTGGGTGCCTCGCGCGCAGCGCGCACTTGCTGCCAATCCGTAAAAACCGATATCAAGCGTTTAAAAATTGGTGATCCTTTTTATTCCAACCTAGACAGTATTTCAGCTTATCTTCTTTATTTCGGGGAATCCTATCAATTTTCTCTAAGTA
>JAEZKW010000351.1 GCA_023415375.1 Bacillota bacterium | reverse complement strand
AATCTTTTACAGTCAATGGCTTATAGCAATAAAGATAATTATATTATTTCCTTTATGTGCCTAAAAGAAGCCAACAAACGAGTTAATAGTGATTCCTCATTGCCGGATTCCTTTTTCCAAAATTCTCGAAGCAAATTTTTCAGAAACATCCTAGATGCGGATGGCGGAGTCATCTGGTTCCAAAAAAAAATGACGAATCGAACTCAGTATGTTATCATGGGCAGGGTTATTAAAGATGTGGTGAGTGGAGAAAAACTAGGCATTTTAATGATTTTTGTTGATGAAAAGATTCTATGCAACGTCATCAATCCTGATATCGATTTAAATGCTGACACGAAGTCTCTCGGCAGTTATAACATGATAATCAATGCTAAGGGGGAAATAGTCTCCAGTCCTTTGTATTATAGCGATATTGGAAGGAATATTTTTAACTTACTGCGCCACCCGGGAAAGCTTCGCCCTTTATTAAATGGTCAAAAAGAAAAAGGCAATTTTGCTGATCGGATCAACAACCAAGAAGTATTATTGACTTGTAGAAAAGCAATGAGTGAGCGCGGCTGGTATTTACTCAGTGTGGCCAAAATTTCTTACCTTTATAAAGAGACAAGGATATTAGGTTGGAAAACTTTTTTAATAGGCATCGTGTTTGCGTTTATAGCGATAATCCTTTCCATCATAGTGGCTTTGAATATATCCAATCCGTTGAAAATGGTTGTTTACTCCATGAAACAAGCGGAAAATGGAGATTTTAAAATTAGGGTTCAAGTAAATCGCAAAGATGAGTTGGGTTTTTTGGGTTCAGGTTTTAATCATATGATGGAAAGAGTCGGTAATTTGATTCAGGAAACAAAAGGTGCTATGGATACTGTCCTTGCTCATAGTAAAGTATTGGAGGACAGCTCCTATCAATCGGCCAAGGCTGCTCAAGCAATTGCCGCAGCCATGGAGGAAATCAGCCAAGGCACCAGTGAACAAACCAATGAGGCGGAAAAATCATCACTGATGATGAATAATTTAGCAGCACAAATTGAGACTGTTGTTTCCAAAACCAGTGAAGTCGAGCAAATCTCCGGTTTTGCCCGTGAGTTAAGTGAAAAATCGAATAATGCGGTAGAACAATTAATTGTTAAGTCAAAAGAGACCGATGAAATTACCGAGACAATTATTCAGGATATTTTGGACCTAAACAACAGCGCTGATGAGATTCATGAGATTACCGAAACCATCACTGCGATTGCCGAACAAACCAATCTCCTAGGACTCAATGCATCCATTGAAGCAGCACGGGCTGGCGCAATGGGCCAAGGTTTTGCTGTGGTTTCGGAAGAAATCAATAAATTGGCAATTCAATCCCGGGATGCTGCTAAAACAATTAATAATATTTTATTGACCGTTCAGTCCAAAACTCAAAACTCAGGGAAGACGGCTCAGCAAGCTCATCAAATCATTGAAGAACAAAAACTGGCTGTTCAATCGGCAAAGGAAGCATTTGCGGAGATCACAACAGCCACGAGTAACATTATCACTCGCATTAATTTTGTAAGCAACACCATCACCGAAATAAATAATAATAAAGAGCATACCATTCAATCAATTATCAATATCGGCTCTATTTCGGAAGAAACAGCGTCTTCGGCTCAAGAAGTATCGGCTTCAACAGAAGAACAAACAGCTTTAGCAGAGCAAGTTCGTTCCCTTGCTAAACAATTGCATAAAAATGCTGAGGATTTGGCAGAAACGATTGCCAAGTTCCAAATTTGAATTCGTTGTTGATTGACCTTGTTTTAGATAATTTATAGAAGCTCTCTAGTGTAGCGTCCTCAAAATAACTTTAGCCGGACTCAATCAAAAAATAAGTTCCTAGTTTTATAACGAAGGGCTTATTTTTTTTGACCAGGTCCCTTATTTGATAATGATTAAACAGGAATTTCTACAGTTATATCGAATTTTTATAAAAAATTCTAAATGAGGTGTTGGCATTGGATACATCGAAGGTATATTTTACTGATCTTCATACCAAACCGGAAGTTAACCTGCTTGATAAATTGGAAAATTTAGTTAATGCGGCAGGTATTAGCAAAATTGTTTTTAAAGATAAATTTACAGCGATTAAAATTCATTTCGGGGAATATGGTAATTTAGCTTATATTCGTCATAATTATGCCTCTCAAATGGTTCAAATTATTAAAAAATTAGAGGGCAAACCTTTTCTTACTGACTCCAATACTCTATACAGCGGCAGACGCTCAAATGCACTTGATCATTTGATGACTGCTTATGAGAACGGCTTTACTCCGCTAACTGTCGGTTGCCATATTTTAATTGCCGACGGGTTGAAAGGCACTGATTTTAGAGAAATTGAAATGAATCTGAAACATTGTAAAACGGCCAAAATTGGAACTGCCATTGCCGATGCAGATATTATTATTTCCATGAATCATTTTAAAGGGCATGAAATAACAGGTTTTGGAGGCGCAATTAAGAACATTGGGATGGGTTCAGGTTCCCGGGGCGGTAAATTAGAAATGCATTCCGCTTCCAAGCCTAAAATCAATAAAGAAAATTGTGTAGCTTGCGCTCAGTGTATTAAAAACTGTGCCCAAAAAGCAATTCATTTTGATAAAAATAAAAAAGCCGAAATCGATTATGAAAAATGTGTTGGTTGCGGCCAGTGCGTGGCAGTTTGCCTCTATAGTGCCGCTCAAGTTGTTTGGAATCAGGCTGGAGCCATTGCCAATGAAAAGATAGCCGAATATGCCTTAGCGGTTTTGAAGGGGAAACCCCATTTTCATGTTAATTTTATCATGAATGTCTCTCCGGACTGTGATTGTTGGGGTAGTAACGATTTACCCATAATACCCGATATAGGAATAGCAGCTTCTTTTGATCCGGTTGCCCTGGATAAAGCCTGTGTTGATATGGTCAATAAAGCACCACTGAACAAAGGGAGTATTTTGGAACAAAAAAAATGTCAGGAAGGATCCGATAAATTCACCCATCTCCATCCGGATACCGACTGGAAAGTTGCGTTGAATCACGGAGAAGAAATCGGTCTTGGAACTCAGCAATATGAATTGATTATTGTAAAATAATTACATTTGAAACACATCTATCACTTTGAATGATTTCGTTTTCGGATATCTGCATCGAGTATTAAACTCATGCAGATTTTGCATTATTTGATGAAAAATCTATTTTTTATCAGGGGTAACTAAAATTCTTGGGAATTTTAATAAGATATCATTTTTCTAGGCACCTTTTAGGTTAAACAACTTTATCCTTTTTATAAAGTACAAATACATTTTGAAAATAAATTACACGTCCATAGGAACTATTCAATAATCGGCTAATTATTATATAAAAAATGAAATCAAACGGAAGATTGTGACAATCGTCAGAGGAGATGGCAAGATGAAGCAATTCAATTTTTTAGAAAATGGAATCACCAGAATCAAACGAATGGTTTACGAAAATTTGGCGGATTCTTCAAGTAAGGTTACGGATTTGGCTAACCGGTTTTCCATTCGCAATCGTTTGATTTTTTCTTTTTTATTGGTTTCTTTGGGTCCAATGTTGATTGTTGGCACAATCTCTTACATAAGTTCCAGAAATGCTATTGATAGTAAAATATCAAAATATTCTCAAAAGGACCTTACGCGAACAATTATTAATTTAAATATTAAATTACAAACAAATGAAGATTTTTCTATGCAATTTTTGGCAATCCCTCAGTACAATACAACTTTAAAAGAGTTTGCCGAGGCACAGGATAATATTGGGATATATATGAAAGGCCAAGATGTTTATAATTTGTTGCAATCAGTCAGTATTACCAAAAATGACGTTTCTTTAATCTTATTTATGTCCGTAAAGGACCCTACTCGTTTCCAGTCAAGCGGTATGGCTTTTTCTAGTGAAGATGCCCAAAAATTTAGTAAGTCTAAGTTTTACCGTAGAATTTTGCAACAAAACGGCAAGGCCGTCTGGTCAACATTAAGGATGGATCAAAATAATACTTTGATTGCTATGGGACGAAAAATTAAAAATCTAAATTCCGGAGACCCTCTGGGAGTCCTGGTCATGTTTATGAAAGAGGATGTATTAAGTAGTGTAATTAATAACATTGAGGATTATGACAAAGAGCAAAGTAGTAATGAATTTACCATGATCACAGATGACGCTGGTTTAATCTTGGTTAGCCCGTTCCAAGAAGATATCAATCAAAATATCACCAAATTATTAGGGAATCCTAAAAGAATCCGTCCGCTCCTATCCGGCAATAAGGATGACGATACCTTTTTATCTCGATTGAAAAATCAGAAAGTACTGATTATGGGTAAAAAAATCGCTAATCGTAATTGGTATATTTTTAACGTTTCCAGGACTTCATATTTATATTCCGAAAGCAATCTGGTAGGTTTGATCACATTATGTCTGGGAATATTTTTTGGCCTGATTGCTATTTTTATTTCGATAACCATTGCTTTAAGCATATCGAGGCCCTTAAACCAAGTGATATACTCAATGCAACGGGCCGAGAAAGGTGATTTAACAGTCCGGGCTAATATCAAACGTCATGATGAACTTGGTTTTCTAGGTACTACTTTTGATCATATGATCAATCAAATCGGTGGTTTGTTAAAAGAAACCCAAAAGGCAGTTGAAGCTTTCTCCGAGCATAGCTCGGTTTTAGATCAAAGTGCTGATCAATCGGTTAAGGCAGCCGAGTCTGTAGCTGCAGCGATGGAAGAAATCAGTAAAGGAACGATGGAACAAACCAATGAAGCAGAAAAATCTTCTACAGCTATGAATGATTTGGCTTCCCAAATTGAAATCGTTGTATCGAAAGCAAGTGAAGTTGAAACAATATCAGGTTCAGCCCGCGAACTTAGTCTAAAGTCCAAAGAAGCTGTCGAGCAATTAATCTTGAAAACGAATGAGACGGATCAAATTACACAGGCGATTATTCGAAACATTATCGATTTACATAGCAGCGCAGATAGGATACGTCAGATTACAGAAGTGATTACCGGTATTGCGGAACAAACCAATCTATTAGGACTCAATGCATCTATCGAAGCCGCGAGAGCAGGCGAAATGGGACAAGGATTTGCCGTTGTTTCCGAGGAGATAAACAAATTAGCACTTCAATCACGCGATGCTGCAAAAACAATTAATAATATCTTACAAGAAGTTCAGACAAAAACCGAAATTTCATCCAAAACAGCCGAAGAAGCCCATCAAATTTTGGAAGAACAACGTAGTGCAGTAAATATGGCTCAGGAGGCATTTGGGGAAATTACCACAGCTTCTGGCAACATCATTGCCCGAATCATTTTTATGAATCACCTTATTAATAATATTAATCATAGTAAGGATCATACCGTTCAATCGATTATGAGTATCAGTTCTATTTCTGAGGAAACTGCAGCTTCGGCAGAAGAAGTTTCTGCTTCATCGGAAGAACAGACAGCTTTAGCCGATCAAGTTCGAATGCTTGCTCAACAATTGCGGAATAAAGCAGAAGAATTGGCTGAAGTTATTAAAAAGTTTCAAGTGTAAGGTGTTCCAGGAGTCATCAGTTATGAGACCAATTCCAGGGAACCAAGAACTTTGACTCATTCCAAAGCTTCTATAAAAATTTTTCGAAGCAAAAGGAAAAATATGATCAGGAATCGAAATATTATATGAAGATCAATGAAGGAAGGAATGATTCCTATGACCGAGTTTAATCGTGAAGACCATCCCCATCGGCGCCGTAATCCTCTGACCGGTGCCTGGGTTTTAGTATCACC
>JAEZKW010000241.1 GCA_023415375.1 Bacillota bacterium | reverse complement strand
TGCAAAATGCCGCGCAAAAAGTAAATAGTGATCCAGGTAACAGATAAGGCAGTCATTTGAAACCAGAAGGGACGCCGTGGAGTTAAGAATATATATAGCAGCAAAATATTTGTTATAAAAAATACGGCTCTGCCTAAGTTTATTAGCAACATTGTATTTTCTTGCACAATAATCTCTCCTACTTCTTGCATACTAAACCAATTTCCGCAGAAAATATTTGTATAGGTTAATCTGGTTACGAGGTAGCAACTAATGATAATAATAGCGATTTGTGACGATAATGCTGCTGACAGAATAAAGCTATACGAAACCATTGAAAGCTATTTATGTAAGCAGGGTGTCAACGCTAATATCTTTACTTACGATAACCCTTATAAATTAAACTCAGTCATCGAAAGTAAAACCATCTGTTTTGATATCATATTTCTGGATATCATTATGGACGGTATGAATGGAATGGAATGTGCACAGATAATCCGTAAACAGGACAAGTTAGTTAACATTATATTTCTGACAAGTTCAACAGATTACGTTTATGAAGGATACGAAGTCAACGCCACTGGTTATCTGGTAAAACCGATAAAGCTAGATCAGTTAGCCAAGGTTATGGAAAGAGCAATAGCTCAGAACGAGAATATAGAGAAAGAAAGTATTTGTATTACTTACCGCGGTGTAACTCAAAAAATACCGACCAAAGATATCTTATACATAGAAAGTGAGAATAATAAAGTTAATATTGTCCTAGCAAAGACAGCGGAGAAAATAACTGTCTATACTAAACTGGATGAATTTGAACAATCTCAGCCGTTAAAGACTTTTATCCGGTCACACAAAAGCTATTTGGTCAATTTCCTATACATCGAGAAATATGAGAATGATAAGTTTGTATTAACTACCGGAACGGTCATACCAATTAGCCGAACAAATAAAGAGAAAGCCAGGGAAGTCTTCTACAATCTTCTAAATAATTAATCGTATATATAATCATAATTGGTTGCCATGCGTCATGCATGGCTTTTTTCTTTTTCTTATTTCGCCAATTTCATCAAAAAGCCTGCGTATTTCCGCATATGGAATTAAAGGTCGCAAGATTAACTATAATTAATATAGCTATGGGATTGCAGTACTTGCCAGCTTGTGCCAATGCAATTTTATCGCTCCCAGACTCCCGATTCCATATATATTTTAAGCCTGCTCAGTGGGTACCCGAGTTCAATTAGTTTTTGCAAAAGAAGCCGGATATCCTTTTAGTGAGGTATTAAACAATGCAACTTCAAAACTGAAAATGTATTCAAATGAACAGCAGGGAAAAGAATTAAACCGTCATTTAACCGGGTTTGAAGTAATAAACCGCGATTATCAACCTTCCGTCAAGCCAGTATTGATGGAACTGGAACAGGCTGTTGCAAACCAATACTCTGTTGAAATTGAATACCGCTCAAACCGTGAAGAGCAAACCAAGTATAGAGTTATTGATCCTTATGGAATGTTTTACTGGAACAACAAGTGGTTATACTGTTGCGTTTTGCCATCTCCGAAATGAAATTCGCAGCTTTCGTGCTGAACTGATTTTACACATCAAACGGACTCAAATGTTGTTTAAACGTCCTGAAGTTTTTTCGGCCCGTGAATTTTTTATAAAAAACCTGTTGCCTGATTTAGCGGGCAAGGAAGGATTAATTTCTTTAATTATCGGAGGCAGGTCGGAGGCATTGGATGATTTATGCCTGCATTGGTTTTTGGGGCATCATCTGAAAGAACGGACTTCAAATCAAGCTGTCTTTTTACTTGATGAAAAAGTAATTCATGCATATGTACCCTATTTTCTCTTATCCTATGGGAAATCCGTTCAAGTAATCGAGCCATTGAGTTTAAAGAAAAAACTTGTTGCTGTTGCATCGGAGTTAATGGAATATTATAAGATAAACAGCTTCACTGACAGCCGTTGTCAGTGAAGCTGTTTTATAATGGGTAAAAGTATCGTTCCTAATGAATGATTGATTACTTGATGAATTGAAAATAATGGAGGATAGCAAATGAATAATACTGTATATCTCTATGTATTTGATACGATGTCAGACTGGGAAATAGGTTACTTAACCGCCGAACTGAATTCGGGAAGATATTATAAGAAAGGGCTGACACCATCAAAAATAGTCACTGTAGGGATCGAAAAGATTCCTGTTACTACAATGGGAGGTTTGAAAATATTACCTGATATTAGATTGGATGAGTGCAACATTAAAAACGCAGATGCATTGATTCTACCGGGTGGGGATACTTGGACAGAAATAATTCACGAACCTATAATAAAAATTGTAGAGTAGTGTTTAAAGGGAAACATTCTTGTGGCGGCAATTTGTGGAGCTACAATAGGGCTTGCTCAGAAAGGATTACTGGATTCGCTATGGCACACGAGCAACGACTTGGAATACCTTAAAATGATATGCCCTACCTATACCGGAGAAAAGTACTACAAGAAGGAGCCTGCTGTAACTGCTGGAAAACTGATAACTGCTTCCGGAATAGCTCCATTAGAATTTGCTTTACATGTCTTGAAGACCTTAGACGTATTTACACCACAAACACTAAACGCCTGGTATAATCTTAATAAAACTCATGAACCTAAATATTTCTTCGAGTTGATGAATTCAATAGAATTTCCAGTAAATAATTATAATACTTTACATGATTTGTAATTATCTGATTCATAGGGGTCTGTTAGGTTGGGACTCAAAATTGTAAAAAATCGATTGGTGTTACTTAGTATAACCCAATCGATTTTTTGTTTAAATAGATAATGATTTCATTCATCCCTTTTCGGACAAAATCATAAAAACCAACCATTTAAAGGGGGATAAAGTGATATCAAGAATCTTGTTCGCAACAACAAGTTGATGTATGCAATATTGGAAATTGGTGAAACAGAGGCTAAGAAAGTTATTATTGAATCATTTTCGAAGCAATATCGGTATTTGTGATTTCCAACAAAAGAGAAGAAAGAAGAGCAATTTAATCGATTACAAGGTAGAAATATTAAGGGTATGTGTCCCCAATAATGTACATCCTATTATCAGATGACTATTAGGTTTACTTTACAGACTCGTAAGATAATCCAAAAATCTCCCCCTTTGAGACCCAAACTCCTTAAAAAATAGGGGAAATTTAATAAACTTTATAAATAACTCTAGACATATTAAAAATATAAAGGTATAATACTAACAAAATAAATATAAAATATTATATCACAAAAGAAAGTAATTGTCAATATAAATTTTATAATAGGGATGAAAAATTTTGATTGTGTTTATAAAGAAGTTGATTTAGTAGATCGATTTACGGTTATGTGAGATTCTTTTTTTAACCAAGAAGGCCATGGAGAGTTTAAAGAATAACACCTCCCCAAAATCATTAACCGAACAGGAGAGGACAATATGCTGTTACCTGCAATGCTTAATTCCGTAACTCCGATGCTGATGGAAAAGTATACCCGGGAATTGCTGGAGCTCAACCATAAGACGAAAGGATATGGATTGGTTTTGACGCTGGAAGATGCTAAATGTCTCATCGAGGTGAGAAACAAGGCGTTGTGTAATTTCGGTAGGATTGAGCTGGGGATTGAGGTTACCAAGGGACTGATAGACGTTTTTAGCAGATCTTCCTATATAAATGAAGAAAACTATATCGCCACGCTAAATGAATTGCAGGAAATATTTTATTATTTAAAAAATGAAACGGAAGATAAGATTGGCGATAGCATGCTGATCGTGGTTATGAAGGATTATTTTGAAAATATCTGCGGGGGCTCGCTGGAACTCCTCAAAAGCGTTCTTGAAAATTATGCCCGGGATTTCCGGCGTGATCTTCAAATAATCGGGCTGGAAGGAGGTAAGTAAACCGGTGGAGTTGGAAAACTCTGATTCTCAGGTAATCATTAGATGTGGAAAAATAAAAAAGACTAATCTAAAAAAAGATCAATATACAAGCTCTCTTTTGTCAGAGGCTTTACGGGTTGAATTAATCAGTGATCAGCAATTTAACGGCATTCAGATTGAAATCCTGAATTTGTTAAAGGATCTCATTGCACGATATACAAAAGAAGAAAGCTCTTCGGTTACTGCCGATACGGCGGAAAACATATTAAAATCGGTTTTATACGCCATCGATATGTATGTTATCAGTTTTGACAACCCGGAAGAAGCGATAGAAGATATAATAGCGTCAAGCATAAAGGAAATCTATGATCAGGGAGTAATGCTTGTAAGCCGGTGTTTTGACAAAACCAGGGCGCTATACAATGAAGTTTACAAAAACCGGCTTGATATAAAGGCGGACGCATATAATGCCACACTCCGGGACGCCATTCCTGCGTTCCTGAATAAGTATGGTATAATTTTTGAATCCCACCATACCATGGCAAGCATTGACTATCCTTTGGCTATAACGGTAGATGACAAGATCCTCAGAGGTATTTTGTTTATCGAGAAATACCTGGAGCATTTAAACCTTGAAACTCAATTTTGCAATTACTTTAGTAAAGAGGATATCCAAAAAATTTTGAGTGAATTCGGCGGAATGATCAAGATGGAATCTAGAATCGAGTTGATTAATATCTTTGAATTGGTTTTTAATAATTCGGTTTTTTCCACTCTAGCGGGAGGGGACGGCCATAGACTGGTTATTACTAAATATGATTATGCGTTTTTGAATGAACAGTTAACCCGTTTGAATACTTCGATGATTACTTCGCTAATCGATGAGGCAGTGCAAAAGTTGATTGTAGCTTTAAATATTAACCACCTGAAGATGCTGGATTATATCAATCAATACAAACCGATTTTTACAAAAAGGATTATCAATGCTGTACAGAATGACACTCTCAGCGGCATTATCGTTACGGAAAAAGCAGGAGGGCCAAAAACCGGCGCCTTTATATTCAGAGAGGGCGAATGGATGAGTGATGCAGATTTCAAGTCAATCGTAAACAAGCTACTCCGGCTCTCAAAAACAGTACAGAAAATTAAACTCATAAAAACAGGCGTAACCTCACTGCATGACTTTATCGATATTTTGAATTCGAATTGCCTGTTTGGAAAAGAATTTGAAAAGTTATATAATTTCTTGAGCGACATAGAATTGGCCATTTTAACCAAAATTGTATTTTATGAGGAATTCCGAAGTGGCTTCCCGGGTCTGGCGACGGTGATTTCGCAAAAAAAAGCGGTAGAAGCTGATTGGCAGGAGGCTTTTGTTGAATTTATTCAAAAGTTGGGTGAAAGCAGGATCAAATCAATAGAAGGTTGTTTGAATGAAGTTGATTATGAAGAAATCAGTTTTTATTGAACCTCAACCGCAAATATCCAGGGAGTGCCGCAAGTCCACC
>JAEZKW010000216.1 GCA_023415375.1 Bacillota bacterium | reverse complement strand
AAGGCCACCAGCTTCTTTTATGCAATCTTTTCGAAATGCAAAATTAACCGGCTGGCCTAATGAAGAGGATTGCTGAAAAAGCGATAGCACGATGTGCTTTTTCAAGGAGCCGGGTTGATAATTAAAGTTATTTTGAGGTGACCGATGAATACATTACTTTGGCAGCTCAATTTGGATTTTCAATTTGAGTCAAGAGAAAAAGTAGACGAGTTACAAGTAGATTATTTGTTGGAACATGTGAATTATTGTTTAACGAAAAGTCCCTTCTATTCCAAGCTCTATGGAAACACTACTCCCAAAATCACCTCTTTGACTGATATCTCCAAACTTGGCTTTACAACAAAAGATGATTTACTAAAACATAACAATGAGTTTCTTGCAGTTCCCGAAGGGGAAATTGTTGATACTTGTTTTACTTCAGCAACTGTTGGAACGACTCCGGTTAATTTTTTGCTTACGAAAAGTGACTTGGATCGGTTAGCCCATAATGAGCAGGCTGCATTTCGGATATCCGGGGTCACCAAAGAAGATACCGTGGCGATCTGTTGCGCTTTGGAACGTGGTTTTATGGCGGGTTTAGCTTATTTTATCGGAGGGGTCCAATTAGGGGCTCATATGATTCGAGTGGGTGCCTCCGGATCTCAGCATATATGGAATCTAATCAAAACTTATAATCCCACGACGATTATCGGAGTCCCTTCTGTTTTGGCGAATGTGGCTGTGGATGCAATCAAAGATGGAGAAGATCCTGCGTCGTTAAAAGTGGCCAGAATTTTGGCCATTGGCGAGCCGATTCGCGACAAAAATCTACAACTTCTTTCCTCGATGAAACGGGTGGAAGAAATGTGGAATGCACCGATTTATTCAACATATGCTTCCACAGAAATGGCGTCTTCTTTCAACGAATGCCCTCATCGGCAAGGTGGACATTTGCGGCCGGAACTTATTTATGTTGAAATTATTGATGAACAAGGAAATCCGGTGAATGACGGGGAAGTCGGCGAAGTTGTTGTAACACCGCTGGGAGTTCAGGGAATGCCTTTGATGCGCTTTAAAACGGGCGATATGTCTTTTATTATTTCCGAGAAATGTTCTTGTGGAAGAACAACCAAGCGGATTGGCCCGGTTCTAGGCAGAAAAGCTCAATTATTGAAATACCGCGGGACCAATGTATATCCAAATGCAATCGTTTCTATTGTTGAGGCGAATCCCGATTTTTGTGGCTGTTATGTAGAAGCTTACACAGCTGATTTCGGGGAGGAACGGGTGGTTGCAGTGGTTGTAAATGCCACTCCAAACTATGATTTGGACAAGCTAAAAGAAGAGTTCCGGGCTGGTTTACGAGTGGTACCGGAACTCAAAGTTGTCGATAAGGAAGAATTTCAAAATAAAACTCAACCGGCCGGGAAAAGAAAAAGACAAATATTTTTTGACATGAGGGACGGAAAATTAATTTGAGCGAACTAAAACAGTATGTGATTTTAGATGGCAACCACTTGACCGTTGGTGATATTGTTGCCATTGGACGCAGTGAAAAACTGGTAACACTCGATAAGGATGCGCTTAAAAAATGTGCGGCCAGCCGTGAATTTCTCATGCAGCAGATCGGCGACGGAAAGATTATATACGGTGTTAATAGTTCCTTCGGTTCGATGTGTAATAAAATTATCAATGATGATTCGATGGAGTTATTACAGGAAAATCTAATCCGAAGCCATGCTGCCGGACTCGGAGAACCTCTTGATCCTACCGTTGCATTAGCGGCGGTTGTAATTCGTCTGAATTCATTGGTAAAAGGATATTCTGGCGTAAGTGTCGAATTGTTGGAATTTATGGCACAGGTGATTAATCACCAAATTGCTCCATATATACCAACCCGGGGAAGTGTCGGAGCATCCGGCGATTTGATTCATCTGGCCCATCTGGCCTTGATGTTGATTGGAGAAGGACAGGTATTTCGCAAGGGTCAGTTGATGAAAGCGGAGGAAGCCTATAGGGTTACCAAACTCAAACCCTTTAAATTAGGGGCCAAAGAAGGAATTTCAATAATCAATGGGACATCCGTAATGACGGCCATCGCTGCTTTTGCAGTGTATAATGCAAAGCAGGCATTAGCTGTGGAATGCATCGCAGCTGCATTTTCCATTGAAATCTTTAATAGTATTACAGATTTTCTTGATGAAAAACTGCATCAAGTCAAACCCCATAAGGGACAAATGAAGATTGCGGAAGTTTTAAGGAATCTAATCTCGGGTTCTCAAAATGTGGTTGATCGTTCGGCTTTACATGGGGCCATTCGCAATGAATCCAATGACAGGTCAAGTGTTTTCGAAACCAGTATTTTTATTCAAAATGTTTATTCAATCCGGTGTACTCCCCAAGTTTTATCTCCAGTATACGAGGCCATCGAGACAGCTGAGAAAATTGTTACTTTGGAAGCAAACTCCACCAATGATAATCCGGTAGTCATCGCAGACGAAAGAAAAATATTGCATGGCGGTAATTTTCATGGTCAAAGCATTGGATTTTATATGGATAGTATGGCTATAGCGCTCGCTACTTTATCTAATATTTCGGAGCGCAGACTGAATACCTTATTGGATAACCATTTAAATGGGGATCTCCCAGAATATTTAATCAGTGGGTTGCGAGGTCTTGATATGGGCTTTATGGGTGCGCAGTATCTAGCCACCTCTACCACTGCGGAAAACCGTCAATTATCAAATCCGGTAAGCACCAACAGTATTTCATCCAATGCGGCCAATCAAGATGTCGTTAGTATGGGGACTGTTGCAGCACGAAAGGTCTATACGCAAGTGACCAATTTAAAGTATATTTTAACCATGGAAATATTAGCCGACCTGCAAGCTATGTCTTTTAAAGAACCATCAAAACTTGGCAAGGGAACCTCAAGGTACTATCAAAAACTGGCATCTCATTTTACAGTGTATGATAGTAAAACAGTGTTTCATGATATGCTGGTTACTTTTATGGACTTACTCTTTGAAAAAGACATCTTGGAATTAAAAAATTTAATATCGTAATGAAGGTGAAGATTTGGTTCTACCATGCTCTATTGCTGATTTGATACCTCAAAAAGGGAAAATGGGCTTTGCTCAAACGCTTACTCAAGCCAAACTGAATGGCAATGAGTCCAGTGCGGTTATCACGGAAGATAATATTTTTCTTGATAACCATCAGCAATTATCCAATGCAGTACTCATTGAATACATTAATCAATTGACTGCAGCTGTTTTGGGGTATCAGGCCAGACAAGGCGGTAAGGAAGTTCAGAAAGGCTTGTTTGTTGGTTTACAGGATGCAGAATTTTTTGATCCGGTTCATTTAGGTGATGTATTGACTTTGCGCGGCTATTTGACTGAAGAAGTTTCTCAAGTAAGCTTTATACAAGGTACTATTGAACGGGATGGCAAAAAAATCGCTGAACTGATTACGAAATTGTATCAAACAGAGAATCTAGCCGAGCTTAGTGGACTAACAAATCAAGTTCAAGTTTCTCCCTCGGTAAATGAAATAAGTTCCGGTTGTCACAATTTACCTTTATATTTGGTTTCCAATATGCATAGGACACTTTATTCCTATATTCATGAAACTTATATCGGCGGGGATGAACAGATCTTTTTTTCCATAGCCTGTCCCCTGGACTTTCAAGCCTTTGACGGCCATTTTCCGGGAAACCCAATCTTGCCCGGTGTTATTTTGTTAGAAATAGCTGTTGTCGGCTTGGAAAAACTCCTGGAGAAGACTATTTTCTTGAAATCAATTAAAAAAATGAAAATCAGTGGTATGGTTCTTCCCGGCCAAATCGTTACTTATGAAATCAAAGTGACCCCAAATAGCGATGGCACACGTGCACCAGGATATTCATTCACGACCGTTGTAAAGGGAAAAGATGGTAAAGAAATCTCGCGTTTTAATGGGAGCTGTGACCTTGCGTGTGTAATGAATGAAGAAAGAGAAGAAGTAAAAACATGAACATGCATCGAAGATATGATAGTTATTTTCCACCGGATGAGAAAACACCACTGATAGCTGAGTGTTTTCGAAGAGTGCAATTCGATGAGGTAGATCCATTGCGGATTGTATGGCATGGACGGTATGTCAGTTATTTTGAACAGGGACGCAACGAGTGGGGCCGCAAATTCGGGTTCAGTTATTATGATATGGCGGGTCATGGATTTGCAATGCCAATTGTCCAGTTGCATGTCGACCACTTATACCCCTTGCGGTACGATGAGCTCATTCGGATTCAGGCGGTTTGTCACTGGACGGAAGCGGCAAAAATGAATTTCAGTTATCAAATTTTTGCCGAAAATGGAACTTTATCAGCCAGGGGCTATACAGTTCAGGTGTATACAGATTTAACCGGTAATCCCATGATTTTAAGGCCGGAATTTGCGGAAATGTTTTATCAAAAATGGGATGAATGGAGCCTAAAGTGAATGTTGAGAGAAGTCTATTTAAATTATTCTTCAGTTATTACCGGATTGGGTTCTTTGGAACAAACCTGGCACTCTCTCCTTGAACATCAATCCGGCATCGTAAAAAAAGCACATTTTGAAAATTCATTGTTACCGGAAACCGGCTTGTCTTTATACAATAGAGAATTTTTAGGTACAAAGGCTAATTTTACCCGATATCTGATGGAGGAGTGTCTGACTGGTTTTCTAAAACTGCCTGAGGATACTTTTGTAATTTGGACCGGTATTAAAAATAATGCTGAATGGGTAGAGAGTCTAAACAATGAATCTCCTAAGCCTCTTTATTCTTCGGCTCATGATTTACGTCTTTGGCTCACGGATATTTTGGGCCTGAAAAATGGGGGAATGGAAATCAACGCTGCCTGTGCGTCTTCAACAATCGGTTGTGCGCTTGCAGCACAATATATAGCCGAAGGAAGATACGAGAATATTTTAGTAGCCGGCGCTGATATGGTAAGCCGGTTCGTTTACTATGGTTTTGCTGCTTTAAAAGCTATGAAAGAAGAAGTATGTATGCCGTTTGATACGCAGAGGAATGGTTTGTCTTTGGGAGATGGTGCGGTCGCTCTTTTTTTATCGGCCAAACGAAATTCGGATATCCGGATATCCGGATATGGTATCACCAACGATGCAAACCATATCACGGGCCCCTCCAGAGATGGGGCCGGTCTTGCAAAAGCGCTCACGCAAGCCATAGAAATGGCCGGGCGAACTCCCTCAAGTGTACAGGCTTTTTGTGCACATGCTACTGGGACTCGTTATAATGATACCATGGAATTATTAGCCGCCCGCTCCGTTTTTGGAGAGGACAGTCCGAGGATTTTTGGTGTTAAAGGCTCCATTGGCCATACTTTAGGAGCTGCCGGCGGAATAGAGATTGCACTATGCCAGAAATGTTTGCTGGAAGGTATACTGCCTCCTACAATAGGATGCAGTAATCCAGAATCCCCGAATGTGATATTAGAAAAAGTAGCATTTCCCGGCCGGACAATTTTGACCAGCAATTCGGGATTTGGTGGAATTAATGCCGCGATTTTAATGGAGAATGTATCATGATAAGCAAAGGAAAATTTTATTTACTGGGATCGGGATGGATTTCTGCGTTTGGAAATGGTTTTTTTGGTTCTAAGCCGCGGTTTTCTAAATCCGATGTAAGTTTTCACTATCCTGACTTGGAGGAATATATTCATGAATTGCCGGGGCGATTCGGCCGGTTCGATGTTTATACCAAAATTTGTTTTGCTGCCGCAGTACTCGCTTTAAAAGACGCCGATATGCTTACGCACGGCGGAGAAAGAAAAAAGAATATTGGAGTTATTGTTGGAAGTTCCACCGGTGTATATGATGATGATTTGGCCTTTTATGAATCTACTCGGGAATCCAAGGGAGAATTCGCCAGTCCGAATCTTTTTTCCTATACCCTACCTAATGTTGCGTTGGGAGAAATCGCTGTATTTTTTAAATTTTCTGGGCCAACTTTTTGCGTGGGAAACGATCATGAAAATCCCGGATTGGCTGCGATACCGGCAGCCCTTTCTTTACTTGCCGCCAAACAATGTGAGTGTGTTTTAGTGGGTTGGGTCGAGGCAGCCCAAAATATAAAAAATAACGAAAAGTTTCCTAAAGGAGCGGCTTTTGCAGTGTTATCGGGAGAAGAGAATGAAAAATCCAAAGGCGTTTTTTCATTGAATCAAACTTTCAACTTTGTCAATCTTCTTGAGGGTAGATAATGGCCAAATTATTAATGGTTTCCACGAATTTAATGGATGATCCCTATCCAGTGTATCCCCTTGGAGCCAATATCGTTGCCGCTGCCGTAAGAAAATCCGGGATTGACGTTAAATTCATCGATTTAATGGTAGATGGAGCAGATGGGCTAGATTCGGCATTCGTTGAATTTAAGCCTGATTATATAGCTCTTTCCATGCGTAATGTTGATAATGTAAATTTTAATGAACCCCAGTCTTTTCTATTTCAATACAAATCATTGATTGAAAGAATTAAACAAAAAAGCGGCGTACCTATTATTTTGGGGGGATCCGCATATACGATTTTTCCAACCCAATTTTTGGAGTTTTTAGGCGCGGACTATGGAATCATTGGACCCGGAGAGGTTAGCCTGCCCAAATTGATTCACCAATTGGAGCGGAAAATGCCGCCTCAAAATCCGATCATTGAGGGAGAAATTGATTCCTCGGGGGAAAACGGTTATTTTTTAGCCCGGGAAAACCTTTTGGCTAACTTTTACTTAAACAAAGGCGGAATGCTGAATATCACCACCAAGAGAGGGTGCCCCCACCAATGTCTATATTGTTCTTATCCGAATTTAGAGGGTAATCGCTACATTTTTCGAGAGCCGGAAGCGGTAGTCGATGAGATCACTTATCTTCAAGATAAACATGGGGCTGACTTTATATTTTTTACGGATTCGGTTTTTAACGATTGTAATAACCAGTATCTAAATATTATGGAGGAAATGGCCGGCCGAGGAATTTCGATTCCCTGGACTTGTTATTTGAGACCTGCACAATTTCATCGGGATGAAATTGAATTAATGAAACGGACCGGTCTCCATTCAGTCGAATGGGGTACGGATTGCTCCAGTGACCCCACCCTAAGCGGAATGGGTAAGAATTTTTGTTGGGATGATGTTCGTAAGGCCAATAATTTATTTGCGGAATATGGAATTCCAGGTTCCCATTTTATTATTTTCGGCGGCCCCGGAGAAACCGCTGAAACAGTCCGCGAAGGGATAAAAAACCTCTCGGAACTTGACTTTTGTGTGGTCTTTGGCGGAATGGGAGTACGGGTATTTCCCGATACTGGAATTTGTGAACTCGCAAAACAGACAGGGTTGATTCAAGATGAAAGGGAATTATTTAATAAAGAAATATATTACCATTCTCCGGATATTGATGTTCCTTGGTTAAATCAGTATCTTACGGAAACCTTTAAAGAAAAGCGAAATTGGATTTTCCCCTGGGCTGGCGTAGCCGAAAGAAACCGTTTTATGCATAACTCAGGAATCAGAGGCTCGTTATGGGATTTACTATTGAAAAGGAAACAGTTATGAAACAAGGTTACGATGACACGACAAATAAAATGAATGGAAACCAACGTAATAAAAATAAACGGTATGGAAATAAATTAGGATATTCCATCTTTCATTTTATTTTGCGACATATCGGCTTAAGCGGCGCGTATGGCATATTGTTTTTATTGATACCTTATTATGTTATTTTAAGGCCCAGCGTCTATCAATGTGCCAAACCATATTTGCAAAGAAGGTTTCCTGAAGATACATTTTTGAAAAGATATTTCCGCCTATTTAAGTATATCTTTGTTTTCGGACAAGCTTTGGTTGACCAGTTATATTTTGGGTTTGTGGGAGAATCCAAAATTAAATTAAAATTTGACCGGGAACCCGAAATTTTAGATCTCCTGAAGAAAAAGCCGGTGATATTTTTACTGTCCCATGTTGGATTTTGGGAAGTTTCGATGGCCGGATCGATAAGGTTTAAAAAACAAATGAATGTTTTAGTTGACAAAAACTTTGACAAGGACAAAAGAAAGAGTTTTTATGATGTCCGGAAGAGTGGCCAAGGGGCTCAGTTTAACCTGATTAATGTGAGTGACAGTTATGGGGGAATGATTGAAGCGACCAACGCTTTGCTTCGGGGCGAAGTTGTAGGAGTTACCGGGGATCGGGCCCAGGAGTGGCGTACCAAAATTGTTCCATTTCTTGGATCTCCAGCTAAATTTCCTGTCATTGCAGAACAACTCGCCGTCGCTACCGGGGCCTCCGTGATCGCCCTGTTTACCGCCAAAGAGGATAGGCATACCATCCGCTATAGCTGGAAAGATATTTCAACTGAAGTTTTAGACGATGAAAGTTTGAATAAAGACCAAAAAATCCAGAAAATGTTGGAATTATACTCTGCAGCATTGGAAAATCATATCCAGAAACATCCCTACCTGTGGTTTAATTTTTTTGATTTTTGGAAGCTTTGAAGATAAAAATGGGTTTAGGTAAGTTTTATAAAGGGGGGATTTAGATGGTTGAAAATGCCCGGAAATTCCAAATGAAATATACAATAGCGACGAATTTCGATCCGGAACTCATTGAGGAGATTGCCAGATACAACCAAGATAATACTTTTGTGTCAGTTTTCGGGAAATTAAAAAAAGACATTATCGGCGGGGGCCGCTCTTCGATCAATTTACCCAAGGTTTCAAGAAAAGAGCTTAGAGACTATATTCAATTATGTCACCAAAATCGCTTAAAATTTAACTATTTATTAAACCCGATATGTCTTGGCAACCGGGAATTTGTTCGTAAAGAACACCGCCGGATTTTAAAATTCCTCGATAGTTTATCAAAGGCAGAGGTTGATACGGTAACGATTAATTCACCTTATCTCTGTGAATTGATTAAGCAACAATTTCCTCAATTAAGAGTTACCATAGGTCACTTTGCATACATTTCCACAATTCAACAGATTAAATATTGGGAAGAACTTGGCGCTGATGAGATAACCCTTCAACATCAGACCAACCGCAATTTTAATTTGTTGGAAGAAATGTTACACTATACGAAAAAATCAGGGATCGGGCTTAGAATTATCGGCAACAATTTTTGCCTTCATGATTGTCCATTCTCGATTTATCATGCTACCGGGCTAGCCCATTCAAGTGATAAAAAACAAAGACTTAGCCATTTATATATCGATTATAATGTGATTCGCTGTAATACCGAAAAAATCAAAGATCCTGGTAAGTTACTCTCTGCAAGCTGGGTTCGTCCTGAAGATGTAAAATATTATGAAGCATTATCTGAGAAAACCGGGAATTATAATTTTTCAATCAAACTGGTGGACCGAACCAAAACCACCGAGTTTTTAAAACGGGTTGTCAAAGCCTATGCCTTGCATTCTTATACGGGTAATTTGATTGATATTCTCAATCTGGGAATAACATCAAATATTCAGCACTACGACATCAAGGCTTTAATTATTGGCATCATTACCGGATCCTATAATGCAAAAATCATGAGAAAATATGCGGATGGTTTTAATCTTCCTGTACCCTATATTGATAATCAAAAATTAGATGGCTTTATTGAGAAGTTTATTCATGATTATAACTGTGATCACATGGTTTGTAACGATTTTTATGCTACCGTGCCCGATGAAAGTAACTTAAACGTATGTAATTATTGTGAACAATGGGCACAATCCGTGGTTACCCAAAATGAAACTGCAGCCAAAGCATGGCTCGAAAAATCGGAAAGTTTTTTAAATGATTTAAGTAACAGTCGAATATTTTAAATAAAGACTCTCTATTACAAAGGGAATGCTTTGGTAAGACTTACTTTGAGTATGTTTCATTTAAAATCCTATGTAGAAGAGGACTTTTTAGATTTGGAATCTAATTTATAATTATTACTATATTTTTAAATCGATAGCGGACAACTAGTAATTGTAACCAATGAGTATGTCACAAAAATAAATGCATAGGAGAGAAACTATGGATACTGCTGCAAAGCTTAAGGAGCTTTTATGTAAGGAATTAAACTTGAAAATGAAGCCGGAAGAAATTACCGATGATATGCCCTTATTTGGCGAAGGTTTGGGTTTAGATTCTCTGGATGCTGTAGAAATCGTTGTTATTTTAAAAAAGCACATGGGAGTGACCATAGCTGATAGTGAGCAGGCGAAAAAGGTTTTTATGTCAATGAAAACCTTAATTGATTTTGTCGAAAACGAATTAGGAAAAAAGTAAAGTGTGCAGTCAAACTTATATTACGGGACTTGGATGCATCAGCGGAGCCGGCCGGAATCTACCGGAGACGATGCAACAGATTTATGCCGGGAAGCGAAATCCAAAGCCCCCTCAAAGGATTACCTACAAATTAGAAAAACAATTTCCGATTTTTGAGG
>JAEZKW010000179.1 GCA_023415375.1 Bacillota bacterium | reverse complement strand
AATATTGACAGCATGATATTTCATACACAAGAACAAGTACATGAGCTATTTAATAAATTTGAAATCGAGTATTTTAATGAATGGGAGTACGATAGGCCAACTTCTGGAATGGGGATTATGAAACATTTTCATCTTTTTTCGGTAGTTGGAAAGAAAGTTAAAGGATAACGGCAGTAAAAGTGTTGCCTTCCTTGGCAACCTCAAATTAGAGTCTACGCAACACGACGTAGAACGGTTCTTTTCCTGCTTCGGGCGGATAGTCAAAAAAAATTAACTCAAAGAAGCATTTCAATTAAGTTTATTCATGAAACGGTCTCGCCCATATTTCAAAACCAAGTCGACGTGGCACTAGGTTTTGAAAACGTCAGGAGCGGGCGGACGTTAGCTGACATAGCTCGCCAGGGTCGGCCATCCTAGGCCGGCAATAACAAAAGACGAAAGAGTGAAAGAAATGCCTGAAACCGTATGGGACAATATCTATAAACAATATTTAGCAGGGGGACAAGCTTGGGCATCACTTAAAGATGAAATTCATCCTTGTTTTTTATCCTTAATAGAGAAATCAGTCTTTCCGATAAAGCAAGCGTTAGATATAGGATGTGGAGAAGGAAAATATTTGAAGTACCTTCAGTTGAAAGGTTTTCAAACATCAGGGCTCGACTCAAGTGAGTCGGCAATTACAATGACAAAAGACTTACTTGAAGATCAGGGGATGTTCATTCTTGCTGATATGTATGAATATCATTATCCTTTAAATACATATGATTTAATACTTTCTCATGCAACTCTTCATCATGGAAAGAAGAAAGAAGTATTCGCCCTTTTAGATAAGATTTATGATGCGTTAATAACCAGAGGTAAAATATTTATATCAGTACCAAGTGACGATTGTATAAAAAATTGGGCAATGATGGCTGAACACGAAACACTTGAAGATGGAACTTGCATACCTTTGAATGGCCCGGAAAAGGGATTACCACATTCGTTTTATTCTAAAAAAGAAGTTTATATGTTATTTTCCAGATATTCAAATTTAGAAATTATTATAGATGAGCATGGCAGATGGATTATATCCGGTGAGAAGTAAAAGATTTAAGGGTTAGTTTTGAAAGAGGCGCCACGACCATCATGGCAGTGGTTAGCGACCTGCAACATCTAACGACATGTTATCGCTGGCGGGTCGCGGTATTTCGGAGATGCTGATTCGAAGAGGAAGGCTGAACCATGAAGTAGTTTCAAAGATGAAGATTCATGAAGCTGGCACGACCACATCCGACCGCCAAGGCGAAGTGTCACTGGGGTGCTCGGACGTCGGCAACATGCGGACGTTCTCTGCAATATGCCACACTGGTTACCCGCCGTCCTTGGCGGGCAGAGTTAGCTGATTCAGTGGAGCTCATTTTGATGAATAAATAACGTTGGAGGTGCTTGATGAGTTATTCAATATTTGGTGAGACAATGGCAGATATGACTTTATATTATTTGCGACTTTTTAAAGAAAAAATAAGTAGTTATAGGCATCCATGGCCTGCTTCAATTGTTTGTCGATGCGCCATAATTTAATAACTCGTCCCGGTCGAAAAATACGCTTAAAGTAAGTAATACTATGGGGTTCTAAACCTCATACTTGCTTTCTCCCGCCATCGGGAGAAACGAAGGTCTTGTCAAGAACTCCAATTAAACTAAACAGCACTTAATTAAAATCCTGCAACGCACTACTTTTCGTTTCTCCCCGGGGGAGAAAGATAGAATGAGGGCGGACCCAAAATTTATGACAAAAATCTATAAACTATTTGTCTTCATCTTTATCAATCCAGTATTTATTCTTATTTTTCAGGTGGGAAAGTTTAGTTAATAAATAATACCGGTTCTTCAGGAACAGTTTCGATGATAATAAAGGCTGAAGACCGTGACATAGAAGATATCAATATTGAATAGGAGTGATTAAGATGTCCGATCCATCCTGTTCCATTAAGCGAGTCAAGATCGTTTACTTTTCTGGAACCGGCAGTACAGCCCGAGTGGCTGATTGCTTTGAAAAAGCGTTACATGACCGAGGTATAAATGTATCCAAACACGAGATCCCCTTCGGCAACAGCAGTTCATCTGAAAATTGTGACGAAGATTTACTGATCATGCTCTTCGCGGTACATGCATTAAATGCTCCCGAACCAATCTATGAATGGATTAAGGAGACGCCCCCTGTCAACCAGATTCCCGCTGTAGTCGTATCCGTCTCCGGTGGCGGCGAAATCTCACCCAATACCGCTTGCAGAGTGGAAACGATTGTACGTTTAAGTAAAAAGGGTTACAATGTCGTCTATGAACATATGCTGATCATGCCATGCAATGTCTTTGTCTCGACCCCTGATGGATTAGCCATCCGGTTGTTAAATATTTTACCATTGAAAGTAGAGCGTATTGTCGGCGACTTCCTTTCCGGAACTAGACGTCGGACCAAACCACTCCTCTTCGACCGGGCCTTATCTGTTTTCGGTGAGATGGAAAAGCTGGGAGCGCATTTTTTTGGTCGGATGATCCGTGCCTCGGAGGCCTGTAATGGCTGTGGGTGGTGCGCACGGAATTGTCCGCACGCCAACATCAGTTTGGAACATAACAGGCCCCGATTCGGTATGCGGTGCGTCTTTTGCTTAAAATGCATCTACGGCTGCCCAAACCATGCTTTAAAACCCGGCATCATGAAATTTGCCGTGATCAAGACCGGCTATAATCTAAAAGATGTCGAACTGCGGATGGCCGATGTGGAACTGGATCCTGTCGAGAAGCTTGCAAAAGAATTCTATTGGAAGGGCGTTAAATCGTATCTATCGGAAACTGAGACAAAATAAAAAATTGGAGTATTCAATTTCACTTAAATTTCTTGAATCGGCCTGAAATCTAGGACGTCTATTTTCGCGCGTGGCTTTAGATAACTGTGGGGTGATATTTTGCGTAACGAACAAGAAATGTTTAATTTAATTCTCGGTGTTGCACAAGCGGACGAGCGTGTGCGGGCAGTTTACCTTAACGGCTCTCGCACTAATCCGAATGTTCAAAAAGACATTTATCAGGATTATGACATTGTATATGTCGTAACAGAAACGAAGTCGTTTTTAGAAAACAAGGATTGGATTTCAGTGTTCGGGGAAATAGCAATCCTTCAGGAGCCGGATAATAACGATTTTGGTTGGGGAATAAACGCAAATTTTGACCGCTCCTATACATGGCTTATGTTGTTCAAAGACGGCAATCGCATTGATTTGAATATTCAATTAAAAGAAGTTATGCTCGAAAAATATACAAATGATAGCCTAACAGTTCCGCTTTTAGATAAAGATAATTGTTTGCCGCAGATACCCGCTTCAAATGACATGGATTATCATATCAAGAAGCCTACAGAGCAACAATATAAAGGGTGTTGTAATGAATTCTGGTGGTGTTTGAATAATGTAGCCAAAGGGATTGCCAGAGATCAACTTCCATATGCTATGTGGATGTATAATGTAATTGTCCGTGATATGCTTGTAAAAATGATGGACTGGTATATCGGAATAAACACTGGATTTTCCGTATCCGTCGGAATGAGCGGCAAGTATTACAAAAAGTATCTACCTAAAGAAATTTATGAAATGTTTGCAAAAACCTATTCCGATAGCGATTATAACAACTTTTGGACAGCAATATTTATAGCTTGCGAGTTGTTCAGAATGCTTGCCCAGCCTGTTGCCAACTATTTCGGATATACCTACTGCCTTATTGAAGATTTCAATATGACAGAGTATTTGAATAAGGTCAAAAATGATTGTTTAAATACAGATTTGGGATTATTGTGACCCGAAGATGAATTCAGGTTTAGGCGCGAACGACTTATGCAACCCCGGGATGTTAGATGAAAGGCACGAAATTTCGTGACTGCCGGGATATACATTGAGTTAATGGAAGGATGAAGAATATGGGTATTCAAGTGTTAAAGCAATATATATGACTTAGAAAATCGAATGTTGCAGCCCGAAATACGAAGTTCAAAAGAAGAAATGGGAGAACTACTTTCTGAGGATTTTTCTGAATTTGGCAGTTCAGGAAATGTTTATTTTTTTAGTGAAGATGGTTTTAAAAATGATAATCAGGAACCAATTGTGTTTAATTGTGAAATCAAAGAATTTGATATAAAGATATTGGCAACCGATGTGGTTTTGGCAACATATAAGGTAATAAAGCACCATGAGACAAGAAAAAATATGAAATATTCGCTTCGTAGTTCAATCTGGAAATGCTTTAACGGTCAATGGAAAGTGATTTTTCATCAAGGAACATTGACAAATGAGTTTTCGTGAGCGTGTCTCCGCGGCCTTCCTAGCCGCTGGGTGATTTTATTAAGAAATTGTTTGAAAGAGAGATTTATAAATGAGTGAATTCCTTTTGATCGAACCAACTCAAGAATTTGAGAGCAGCTTTTATCATATGGTTGAAGACTATAAAAATATTGGAGAAACTGGATTCCCCAAATATTTCAATCAGTCGACTGATACTTTCGGTGACTACTTAAAAACACTTGCAGATTATAAAGAAGGGTTAAATCTAAAACCTGGGCATGTTAGAACAACAACTTATTGGCTTATCAATGATGGAAAAGAAATATTAGGCGTTATAAGGTTTAGAAATGAATTGAATGCTCAAACAAATATTGACGGAGGAAATATTGGATATGATGTTCCTCCCTCAAAACGGAACAATGGGTATGCCACAATTATGCTTAAAAAATTACTCGAGATATTAAAAAAACAAGGAGTAGTAAAAGTATTAGTTTACTTGTGAAGAAGATAATTTCCCTTCAATACAGGTTGTGTTAAAAAACAATGGAGTTTTTGAAGATAAAAGAATCTCGCCATTATCCGGAAAGGTCATTAAAAGATATTGGATTTATTTGAATTGAACATGTTTGAAAGTGGTTACCAGCCATGGGCGAAGAATTAATAAGTTACTAAGAAAGATATTTAAGCCGACGCCCTCCGTTGCTGGGAAAAATTGTGGTATATTTATGATTTATGGCCCTTTGAGTTGGTTCAAAGAAGCTTATCAAAAAGACTATAATTATTTGGGGATATTGATGCAAAAATCAATTTATGAAAAATCGGTTGAGTACTTAAAAAGTGATCCTTTAAAACACCTCACAACATTAAAATATTTGTCATTGTATCAAGATAAACTCACAGTTAGTTTAGTAGAGGGCTCTCAAAAGTGGGCGTTACTAGTTACAATCCCAACTCAGATTCTTTCTTATGATACCACAACTTATCCCTATGCGAACCGTGCTATTTTTTTAAATGGAACATCGGAACAACTGAAATATAAGTTGCTAGAAACTTTACCCAAAAGCAATTATGTCTTGAGACTCAATGAGAGCTTAGATCTGGACAATTTAATAAACAGATTTGATATCTCTAAAGGTAATTCGTATATTTCATATTCCTGTTCAAGTATTGATGATTCTTTTAAAGATATTATAGTTCCTGGAAATACTAATATCACTGATGAAGCTATAGATATTATAAAACGAAATGGTTATATAGAATCCGACATAAGAAAATATTTTAACAACGGAGCTGTTTGGTTTGGTTTTATTAAGGATAATAGAATTAGGAGTATTTGTTTTATATATCAAAATTATGATAATATATGGGAAATTGCTGGTGTACATACACCTGAAACAGAACGGAAGAAAGGGTATGCTCGAATCGTTGTTACCTCGGCGCTCACTTACATTCTCGAAAGAAAGTTAACTCCAAGATACGTAACTGATATACGGAATATTTACTCCATTCAATTAGCCGAAAGTCTACAAATGAAACAATTCCTGCGAATTAATCATTTTTTACTAAGTCCTCGGCAAGTGAGCCATTAATCCGTTTGTCTAAAATATCTTGAATATAGCCGTAGGGTCAATTAAATGTCTATTTATCCTTATATTTTTGCCTTATGAACTCAGCAAAATTTTCTATCTCTTTAATAGCTTCTTTCGGTAAATTCAGCGAGGATAAATCAAGTTTGTTTTGAATTTCATTCGGATGTTTGGTATCTGATAAACCCAATAAATAATCGGTAGAGGTATTAAATATTCTGGCAAATAGCTCTATCGTTTTAATACTTGGTTCGGAACGGTTTACTTCATAATGTCCAATTGTTTGTTGTGAGAGATTTATCATGCTTGCCAATTGCTGTTGGGTTATTCCTCAATAACGACTCCCTTTATCTGCTATGAAATCCTCCAATATCTTTTGGACCTCAAATCCGAACCGGTCGAGAAGTTTGGTATTATTTCTCTGAATACCAAAAATAAAATCATTGGTATCCATATCATCGGAACCGGCTCCTTGGATCAACTATATATCGAACCCAGGGAAGACTTTATGTCGGCAATGATGAACAATGCTAAAGCAATCATCGCGTTCCACAACCATCCGGCTGGTGATCGTGCACCGAGCCGGGATAATGTTTTTTTGACTCAACGATTGAGAGAGGCTGGAAAAATTATGTGTATTGAACTATTGGACCATGTGATCACCGGAGAAAGGAATTATGTTAGTCTGAAAGAAAAAGGGCTAATATAAAGTAGAAAAGGGAAACTGAAAAAGGGATAAGCGGACAAACTTTGACTTTATTTCGTAAAAAACCGGATCGTTAGAATGCTTGACAAAAGGCGAAAAAAAGGTAAATTATTTATGTACATATGCACTTATTAAGGTAGCAATATTCAAATTAATAACAGAATTCGAGGCGTACATACAAATGACGGAGAATCAAAACACAGCGAAGCATGGGATATTTGAGAGAAGCATTAACCCTTTCGGGACGATTAAACATGTTATTGGAGTCATGAGCGGCAAAGGCGGAGTGGGGAAGTCTTCAGTCACCGCACTGTTGGCCTCAGCACTTTACAGCCGGGGATTCTCAGTTGGCATTTTAGATGCCGACATTACCGGGCCAAGTATTCCCAAACTTTTTGGGGTCAAGGGCCAAGTGATTAATAAAGGGCAAGGGCTGGAGCCGCTGCAGTCAACTCTGGGGATAAAGTTGATGTCGATCAATTTTCTGTTGGACAAGGAGGATCAACCGGTCATTTGGCGGGGGCCGATGATTTCGGGTGTGGTCAAACAGTTCTTTGCCGAAGTGGTTTGGGGGGATTTGGACTTTTTGTTGATTGATTTGCCGCCGGGAACGGGGGATGTACCGCTCACCGTGATGCAATCATTACCTTTGAACGGTATGATCGTTGTAACATCACCCCAGGAACTGGTGGAGATGATTGTCAAAAAGGCTGTACATATGGCTGAGCAAATGAGTATTCCGCTTTTGGGGTTCATTGAAAATTACAGCTATCTTGAATGTCCCGATTGTAAGAAAAAAATCGAGGTCTTCGGAGAGAGTAGGGCGGAGCAAGTAGCGGTAAATACCGGACTGACACTTCTGGGTCAATTGCCAATTGTGCCTGAAGTAGCCAAAATGGCTGATGAAGGAAAAATTGAGGCAGTTCAAGCGGTCGTTCCAGAATTTTTTGACTCTATTGCCTCCCGGTTTTTGGATATCATCAAAGAATAGAATTCCCAAGCTTTAAAACCTCAAATTTTGATTGTAATTTACTGCAGGTAAATTCCCAAAAAGAGTGAAATCTCATAAAAGACCTCCTTTAGCTAGGAGGTATTTTTATGAGGGAACACGATGGAAAAAAGTAAATTCTTTGATATTTTACATCGTGAACTGGTAATGGCTATCGGATGTACTGAACCGGTGGCAATTGCCTATGCAGCTGCATTGGCAGGGAAATATCTCCACCCCAAAACAGCATTCCGGATAAAGGTACTCGCCAGTGGTAATGTAATAAAAAATGCAATGGCGGTGAGTATTCCCGTAACCGGGATTACCATTGATTGGGATGAAAATATTCAAACAGTGGTTATGAAATGGCATGGCTATGTAAAGGGAGATGCCATGCGAAGGATAGTTGAAAAAGGATTGGTATTATTACAGGAAAAGCAGGGAGTCAAATGGTTGGCCGATCTACGAGAAATGGAAGTCATTGCACAGATAGATCAAAATTGGGTGGATGAAAACTGGTTTCCGGCAGCAATCCAAAAAGGGGTTCAATATATCGCAGTCATTCAGCCTTGCCAAGTCATTCCGCAATTGTCCGTCAACCATGTATTGGCCCTGCCTGACCAATTGGGTATTGAAGTCGAGAATTTTGATAGCCTGAAAAAGGCTAAAGATTGGCTTAAAATAAAGTAATAATTTTATATCAAATAAAATACATCGGCTCCTCGGGGAGGACAGTTTTGGCCCGCTCTACCAGATCTTGGAGGGTAACGCTATCTAAAAATTCATTAATTTTATCCCGAAGTTCCTCCCAGAAAGAACGGGTGATACAAATCTTTTCCCGCTCGCAATAGGAAGCGTTGCTGTTGGTATCTCCCACACAATGTACAGGAATAATCGGTCCTTCCAAAGCCGTCAGTATTTGTCCTACAGTAATTTCAACGCTGGGGTGACCAAGTTCATAACCTCCTTGGGCCCCTCTGGAAGCCCTAACTAAACCGGCTTTGCGTAAACTGGTAAAGACTTGCTCCAGATAAGATTCGGAAATTCCTTGACGTTCGGCGATGACACGGAGGGCTAAGGGACCTTCCGTTGTGTGAAGAGCCATATCAACCATGGCGCGAAGTCCATAACGCCCACGTGTAGAAATCTGCAAGATAAATACCCCTTTCATATAATGAATAGTAAATTGATAGGTTTTGAATTCATTCTACCATAAATATATCTGAGAGGCAAGTAATCGGCGTCGAAAATACTTTTAGCCTAGATCCTTATTGTACTACTTCGGTAAAAGGCTCGGGAATCTTCACGATTTAGTGTTTTGACAATCGGTATCGGCAATGAGAGCTGGCAACCGAAGTTGAACAATAAATTGAAGATCTTCACAAGAACTTCAAATTTTTTTGATAAAATGGGACAATGGTAGAGGTATAATATGGATAAAGGTGGTGAAAGAAATGACTGCGGAAACAACAGTTTTAATTGTTGAGGGAATGTCTTGCGGGCATTGCGTCGCAAGTGTAAACAAAGCAGTTGGTGCATTACAGGGGGTTTATACTGTCAATGTCGATCTGCCAAGTAAGAAAGTGACTGTTCATTATGATGCGGAAATTGTTTCCCTAGAGAATATCAAAGGAGCAATTGAAGATCAGGGATATGAGGTTAAATAGTCTCTGGCAAGATACAAGGGGGTTAATTGCGGCTGTGAAAATTAAACAACTATGGCAGTCTAGTTTAACATGGATTTTGCTCTTGTGGTGTATATTATCAATCATTTATCATTGTCCTTTATGGCTGGTGGTCTCTGGCGTCGTGGTCTGGGTCGGGATAGTTTTTTTATTGGCGCCAGGAGTCTTTTGGAATTATTGGAGTCATTTTACGTTTAATCAGCAGAAAAAGGAACGCTGGCTCACCAAGGCAGTTGGTTATAAACCATTGATTTTTCAACCGTATTTATCACTAGCAACGATTTATATTCGTCAAAAGCGTTGGGCAGAAGCTGCTTCAATCTTAGAGTCGGCTGTCGAATTGGATCATCCCCGATCCGGTCCTAATGCCAGGATTTTATTAGCGATTGCCTATCGGGAATCGGCTAACAATGAAAAAGCGATTGAATTATTAACCACACTAGCCAGCCAGGGAGTAGAAAGTTTCGTGGTCTATCTTAATTTGGCAACAACCCTTTTTAAGGTTGGTAAACTTGAAGAAGCTTTGGCAGCGGCAGAAAAGGCTCGTTCTCTAGATTTAAAGTCTACGCAGCCGGTGTTATTAATGGGGCGCATTCATTTTGAATTAAGGGAGTTTCAAAAAGCCAGGGACGATTACGAATGGTCAATTCAGCATTTATCGTGGCCTGTAGAGTCATACTACTGGTTGGGTCGGGCTGAATTAGAACTTGAAGATCTGGATTCAGCCCGACAGCATTTGCAGACTGCTGTAACCAAAATTAAGGATGACCCGGATATGTCCGACGTTTCATTATCGGAAGCAGAAGAATGGTTAAATAAGATTAGCTGAAATGGTTTCGAATCGTTCTAGAATAAACCAAATTGAGGATAAAATAACAATTCAATCTGGGAGAGTATTCATTTGGCGGAAACAAAAAAAATCCTGGTTGTCGATGATGAACCTAAAATTGTTGAAGTCGTAACCTCATACTTAATCAATAGCGGATATAAGGTCTTTCAAGCCGAGAACGGTAAACAGGCGTTGGAAGTTTTTCAGAAAGTCAATCCCCATTTGGTTGTGTTGGATTTAATGCTACCAGACATAATGGGAGAAGAAGTATGCCAAAAGTTGCGCCGGATCTCCAGAGTTCCCATTATTATGCTGACTGCAAAAGTAGCGGAAGAGGATCTACTGAACGGATTGCACTTGGGGGCTGATGATTATCTTACCAAACCTTTTAGCCCCAGGGAATTGCTGGCCCGAATCGAAGTAATTTTTCGGCGGGCATATAATGAGGCCGTTCCCCTTGCCGATCAGCTTTCATTTAATCACGAAGATTTAATTATCGATGCCTTGAAGCATGAGGTTAAAAAGCAGGGCAATATTGTCAACCTTACCCCTAATGAATATAAAATTCTAATGTCGCTTGTGAAATATCCCCATAAGGCCTTCACAAGAGATGAATTGTTAACCTTGGCTTTGGGAGATGACTATCAGGGATTTGATCGTACAATCGACACGCATATTAAAAACTTGCGGCAAAAAATCGAAACGGATCCTAAAAACCCCACCTATATTTTAACCATTCATGGGGTGGGATACCGTTTTGGCGGTGAGTAGATGATACTGAGCTTACGGAATCGTTTGTCTTTATCTTATATATTAGTGGCTTTCATTGTGGTTATTATTATTGGAGTACTGGCCAATTTTTTGTTGGAACAACAGTTCCGTAAATATGTGCGTGAAAATCAAGAACACCTTAACCTTCAAACGGTAGCAGCCATCAGTCGAGGATATAATCCTGATGGCACCTGGAATATGGGTGTCATTAATGATATCGGGATGAATGCCTTGGAACAAGGACTGATCCTGCGGATTGATGATAATGACCATCGAGAAGTCTGGGATGCTCTTTCCCATAACCGCGGGATGTGTCAACAAATGATTGTTCATATGGCCCGGAACATGGAAAGCCGTTATACCAATTGGAAAGGCGGTTATACTGAACGCGGTTACAATTTGCAACATGAATTTAGAAAAATTGGTCAGGTCAGAATCGGTTATTATGGACCGTTTTTCTATACCGATAACGATTTACTTTTTATTAATACGTTAAACCGCCTATTGTATGGTGTGGCTATTTTGGCTTTGTTTACGGCCCTGGCGGCCGGAGCATTAACGGCCAAAAGGATCAGTAAGCCGATTTCCGAGGTTATTCAAACCGCACAGTTCATAACCGGTGGGGATTACCAAATTCAACATTATCCGGAAAACAATATCCGGGAAATTAATCAACTCAATTCCGCCATGACTGAGCTGGCGACCGCTTTGAAAAAACAGGAGAATTTGCGAAAACAATTAACCGCTGATGTGGCCCATGAACTTAGAACACCGCTAGCAACCTTGCAAAGCCATCTAGAAGCGATGCTCGACGGTATCTGGGACCCGAACCGCCAGAGACTGAAAACTTGTCATGATGAGGTTCAGCGGATTTCCCGAATGGTTAAAGATTTGGAACGGTTAACCAAATTCGAGAGCGGTCGGTTGATACTGGAAGAAAATGAATTTGATTTGAAGGAACTCATTGATCAATTATTGCTTAATTTCGGCCCGGAGGCCGACAGGAAGGGGATTCAATTGGTTTCTAAAGGCCCTCAGATCTTAATCCGGGCCGATAGGGACAAGATAAGCCAATTATTAATTAATCTGATTGCCAATAGTCTCAAATATACATCATCAGGGGGATTCATCGAGTTAAACTTCGAAGAATCTGCAGCAGAGGTCTTCATTACTGTTCGGGACACGGGTTCCGGGATTCCTGCTGGGGACTTGCCTTTTATTTTTGAGCGTTTTTACCGTGCCGATAAGTCCAGAAACAGGCTTACGGGAGGCTCAGGAATCGGCCTTGCCATTGCTAAGTCTATTGTTGAAGCTCATGGAGGGGGCATCAATGTAGAAAGTGAATTGGGAAAGGGAACGGAGTTTACAATTAATTTGCCAAAAAATAAGACTTCATCACGATCCAACTGAAACCTCTGAGTTGGACATTTTTGAGGGTCACTGCGAGAGTGCGCGTGCGACTCAATATTGCCGCCTGAGAAGAATTCATCGAGTATCATGGGCAAAACAAAATCCTAAATTTTAATTTACAACGAATTCTGTAGCTAGATTCTCTGGAGCTGAAAATGTGTATGAAACAGAATGAAATTACCGTAATTTACGGTAGTTCTCCCCAATCCATGGTTTTGGAACTTTTAAAAGAAATTCAACCGGAACAGGGCTTGGATCGAGGGGCACGAATTGGTATTAAACCGAACTTGGTTGTGGCTAAACCTTCTAGTAGTGGCGCCACCACTTCACCCCAACTGGTGGCCGGAGTCATTGAATATTTCCAGTCCAAAGGGTATCCAAACCTCTGCATCCTCGAAGGGTCATGGGTTGGTGAGCGTACCTCGGAGGCCTTTAAAATATGTGGTTATGTGGAACTCTCCACACACTACGGTGTTCCCCTAATCGATCTACAGAAGGATGGTTATCAGGAGTATCAGGTTGAGGAAATGAAACTCAAGGTCTGTAATCAAGTGCAGTCGCGAGCAGACGGAGGTCTGCTAGATTATTTGATTAATATTCCCGTTTTAAAGGGGCATTGCCAAACCAAGTTAACTTGTGCCTTAAAAAATATGAAAGGTTGCATTTCGGACTCTGAAAAAAGGCGTTTTCACAGTTTAGGATTACACCGGCCCATAGCCTGTTTGAATAAAGTAATCCGGCAAGATTTGATTTTAGTGGATGGGATGATGGGAGATTTAAATTTTGAAGAAGGTGGACACCCGGTTTCGATGAATCGAATTTTGGCGGGTAAAGATCCGGTGCTGATGGATAGCTATGTAGCGAGCTTAATGGGTTTTGGACTGGATGAAATACCCTATATTCAAATTGCTGAGGAACTCGGGGTCGGGAAAACCGATTTAAAAGAGGCTGTTATTCATGAACTAAACAGTGCCCAAAACGTACCCGAGATTTCTATGGTTCCAAGGTATGCAGGGTTTGAGAAATATGTTGAAGAACAAGAGGCATGTTCAGCTTGTTACGGAAGTCTGGTGCACGCCCTGGAGCGACTCCGGGAACGGGGTGAGTTGTCTAAAGTAAAAACCAAACTGTATATCGGTCAATATTATCGGAATCAAAATATTCGTGGAATCGGGGTTGGGTCATGCACCAGTGGTTTCAGCGATTGCATCCAAGGCTGTCCTCCCAAGGCAAAGGATATATTGGATTATTTGGAGAAGACTTGTTAAACTAGGCCTTATTAAAGTTTTCTCCCATTGGGTTGGGGATGCCGTGATTGTAGCAGATACATCAAAGGCAAGGTTACGATAATAACAACGATACTGATGAGGATACCGTATAGTTGGGAGTTGGTATTTATATGAGAATTCAATATAAATTTGAATATAAAAAGCAAGGGCTTATGGGTCGCCAAAATGATCAATGAGTGGTGACCCAGAAAATTCAGGCAATGAATGGTTCCGATTTTGTAGCCGATAATAAATAAACCAAAGATTGCTAAAATAGCTGTCAGATAAAAGAGAAAATAATTTCCCGGATTGTTGCTGATCATGCTAACTTTCGGAATTCCAGTTAGGCGGATGTTCAAATATGCCAGATAATAATGAAACACCAGACAAAAAATCAAAATGATAATTAAGGCGTTTCGGTTTATTTTTTTAACCAGCTCTAGCCAACCCTCCCGGCTGTAATAGCCTAGAAAATAGAAGATTAATGCCATGAATGCCACATCAGCCTTAAAGGGCAAAAAAATACGGTGTGCACTCAGATGATAACCCAGAGCCGACACCACCAGAGCGGCTGCTAAAATCAATCCTGGTTTTTTAAGCAGATTATCAAGGCACCAGAAAAGTAAACTTACTACTATCAAGCAGGTGAGAAACCAGATAGGATCATTGCCTCCGTTTTTTCCGCTACCATTGAGAATGGAGATAATTTTAGGGAGATGATCATTGATTAAATCTTGCCGCTTCTGTAACCCAAGCATGATTAAATAAAAAGTCCACGATAGTATTGTAAAAACTATATAAGGCACATAAAGCCGGATGATTTTTGAGCGCAAAAATTCTTTTAGGGGTTTGTTTTTATACAGAAAACCGGAAATAAAAAAGAACAGCGGCATATGGAATGAGTAAATTAAAACCGAGCGCGGGAACATGGTATGTCCCCAAACAACTAAGAAAATGCCGATGCCCTTCAATAGGTCTATGAAGTCGTACTTTTCAGAGTTATCAATATTCAATGGTGTCATCCCTTATGATGTAAGTCTAGATATAAAGTTAACTAGATTTTCAGCATTTCAGGATTACTTCCTGTGTCAAACGTGTTAAAATTGATCCCAAGATTTAATGAATTGTAAAGGATTCCACTATTTGGAAACAGAACTCAGATGCGCTACACAATGATCAAACAAGGAACTTTTCTGGAACGTCCCAACCGGTTTATCGCTAATATTCTGGTTGATGGTGCGATAGAAACGGTCCATGTCAAAAATACCGGACGATGTAAGGAACTGCTTGTGCCAGGAGTTCCTGTAGTGTTGGAAAGAGCTTCGCCCTTATCAAACTCCCATCGAAAGACGAAATACTCATTGGTTGCGGTTTATAAAGGGGATATGTTGATCAATATTGATTCCCAGGTGCCGAATCAAGTTGTTTATGAAGTATTAAAGGAAGATGGAATATCGGAATTTGGAAAACCCGCCCGGATTATCAAAGAGTTCCGTTATGGTAAATCCCGGTTCGATTTGTACTATGAAAACGAATTTACAAAGGGATTCATCGAAGTAAAAGGAGTTACCCTTGAACGGAATGGAATTTTACTTTTTCCGGATGCACCGACAGAGCGGGGGAGCAAACACTTACGGGAGCTTGGGGAGGCAGTCAAGGCCGGGTACGAAGCATGTATTTTTTTCCTAATTCAGATGCAAGGCGCTGTTTGGTTTGAACCCAATGCGGCTACCGATCCCCGATTTGCGGAAACTTTACGTCAGGCTCATACCCTTGGGGTTAAAGTAATGGCTTACGATTCGGTCGTTACTGAAGATGAAATCCGTATAGGTCATCCCGTTCCCGTCAAGCTTTAATGGTTTGCCGGTGGATTTTATTTTGATATCAATGTATTTTGAGGAGAGGAACCTAACATGAAAGTTTTATTAATCGGCTCAGGTGCAGTGGGCTTGGCTATTGCAGCCGCCCTTTATGACGGTGATGTAGAAGTGGATTTAATCGCCCGTGGCAATACCGGTAAAAGTATTTCAAGAAACGGGATTGTGCGTAGAGGTGTTTTTAAGGATATTGCCGTACCCCCTGAAAAGGTCAGAGTTTTTGGGCATCCTGGGGAAACGGGTACAAAAGGTTATGATTATGTTCTTATCTGCGCCAAAACGACAGGAAATAAGGAAATAGCAGAAAACCTTGGGAAGTGTGGCGGGGGCCTCATCAAAGAAACAGGGAGTCTCATTCTATGTCAAAATGGATTCCGCAATGAACAGTATTATTTTGAAGTATTGGATAAAAGCCGAATCTATACAGCCAGTTTTGCGATAGGGTTCCAAAGGCCCGAACCCTTTATGAGTCAGGTCACGGTTTATTCGTCCCCTATCACGATTGGAAGTCTATTTGGCGGTGATTTACAATATTTAAATCCATTGGTGAAGGCCATGGAAAACGGTGGTTTGCCTGCAAGAGCATCAGAGAATATTGAACGGACTTTATGGGCGAAAATGCTCTACAACTGCGCATTAAATCCTTTAAGTGCTGTTTTGAAGGTCAATTATGGCGGGCTGGCGGGTAGTGCGGATGCTGTTTTCATAATGGACAAGTTGATTGAGGAAATTTTTGTCGTTATGAAAGCTGCAGGTTTCAGTACTTTTTGGAATGATCCGGAAGTATATAAAAAAGAATTTTATGAAAAGATCTTACCGCCAACCTATCAACACCGTTCTTCAACACTTCAAGACATGGAACGCCGGATAAAAACAGAGATTGATAGCTTAAGCGGGGTCATTGTTATACTTGGACATGAATATCAGGTCGATGTACCGTACCATACAATGATTTATCGGATGGTCAAAACGATGGAATCTTTATATTGAGCAAAACTGTACTTGATTTTCCAGAAGACCCCAACCACCATTAATTCAAATCCGGATTAGTCCTCTCCAAACTGTGGCACTCTAATACCAAGTTAGGCTTAACAGTATTCTTAATTTACATTTCCAGATCTGGTGATTATAATTATTAACCGCAAGCAAGCCAATGCATTATTTAAAAAGATGGCTGAAGTTGAAAGAAAACTGGAACGTGCTAATTTGGTTGAATTTATGCAGTTACTGCAAAGACCGGCCCGGCTGATCTTTTTGAACTTTCTAGGGGGATTGGCGCGTGGATTTGGGATAGCCGTTGGATTAACTATCATCGCTAGTTTGTTTATTCTTTTTTTAACAAGGCTGGCATCATTGAACCTGCCTGTAATTGGCGCTTATATTGCCGAATTGGTGAAAATCGTCAACAACCACCTCAAATTATATTCTTAAGTGAATATGCGTTTATTTTCTAGGGTAAATTAGGTAAATTCATATTGGAAGTTTGGCGAAGGATAACGAAAGGGAAGAAAATGATGGATAACGAGAAACAGAATCACTTGAAGAAATGTTTATTAGAAGAAAAAGACCGCTTAACAACCAAGCTAAATAGTACTTCAGATTTTCAACTGAATCAACCCATGTCGGAATCTATCAGTGAATTATCGGTGTATGATAATCATCCGGCTGACATTGCTACGGAGACATTTGAGAGAGAGAAAGATTTAGCGCTTCTCAACAGTAACCACGAGACTTTGCAAAAGATCGAAGAAGCACTTGAAAATATCGATAAGGGTACATACGGTTTTTGTGAAAGTTGTGGCCGGGAAATTGATGCTGAAAGATTAGAGGCTGTTCCTTATACCACTTTTTGTATTCAGTGTGAGCGTGAAGAAGAGAAAGAATATATCAACAGAGAACGCCCTGTTGAAGAGGATGTCCTGGAGCCGCCTTTTGGACGGACTTTTTTAGACGGTACCGATGTCGTGGGGACCGACGGCGAAGACGTCTGGCAAAAAGTAGCAAGGTATGGAACTTCTGAAACACCTTCTGATTTAGGCGGAGCCGATAGTTATGATGATACTTTTTATGATGCTGAGGAAGACCAAGGTATCGTAGAAAAAGTGGAAGGCGTGATCAATCATAGTCCGGATGAAATACCTCCCGATCCCGCAAATCCCGATCAGAGAGATTAGTATGTTAAAAGTAAAAGACCAGGTTGTAATATATTAACTTTGATGAAAGCTGCCCAAACCGTGTTTTCTCCTCATCAACAGATGAGCAAAATTCGGTGAAAAACAACAAGCTCGCGTACTTGGTACGTGCAGTATTCGCTTCCCTCAGGAGAGGCATCGCCTCCTAAGGGAGGCGCACCCTAGACAGGCGCAGTAGTTTTTTCACTAATCCCTTGATTCCGACTGCAGGGACAACTAGACTTTTGGGCGGGATGTGATAAAAGGTTTTCGGAGAATTACAGCGAATTATTAACCCCTTACAAAAATATTTTCGACGTAGAAGGGAAAGGGAAATATGCCCTATTTTTATCTTTCATTATTGCTGATCTTATTCGATCAAGCTTCCAAGTGGCTTGTGCAAACGAGGATGTTTCCCATGCAGTCCATTGATGTTATCAGGGGATTGTTCTCAATAACCTATGCCACCAATTACGGGGCTGCCTTTGGAATATTACAGTCCCAAACATTATTATTAATTGCAATTTCCCTGGGTGTTATTGTCACGGTCTGGATAAACCGTCGCAAAATGAATGAGTATCCCCGGGTTATGCAAGTGGGTTTGGCGGTTGCCCTTGGTGGAGCTGTCGGCAACTTAATCGACCGGATTCGGCTAGGATTTGTGGTAGATTTTTTAAACTTTTACTTGTGGCCGATTTTTAACGTTGCTGATATGGCAATTGTAATTGGAGTCGGTTTTATTTTATGGGGCATTTTTTTAAAAGATCGACCTAACCGAAAACAGCAGGACATGAATGCGTCCCCAAATTCTATTTCCGGAGAGGAGAAATAATGAGACCCGTATTATCCAATATTTTTAGCATACCAATCCATTCTTACGGATTTATGTTGGCTGTTGCTTTTTTAGTGGCCATTATCGGGCTTGGCAAGCAAGGCAAAAAATATAATATCAGCTATGAAAATGTGATTGATTTGGCCACCTGGATTTTAATCGGTGCCATCATCGGAGCCCGACTGGCTTACGTTATAACTGAGTACCGTTATTTTCTGGCTTCACCCTGGTGGGAGATTTTTAAAGTGAACTCGGGCGGGTTGGCTTTTCATGGCGGCCTCATTGGCGGCTTTTTAGCCGGGTACAGCTATACCAGATACAAGAAGATATCAACCTGGAAATTGGCTGATCTCACGGCTCCTTATATCGCACTCGGATATTCTATCGTACGTATCGGTTGTTTATTGAATGGTTGTTGTTACGGTAAAATCTCCAGTGTACCATGGGCACTAAGGTGCGAGGCCAATGATGCGGCCTTGCGGCATCCTACCCAGTTGTATTCGATGCTGGGGAGTTTCATATTGTTCCTGATTTTACGGCGGCTTCGGAATCATAAACAATTTGACGGCTTCCTCTTTTTATTATATATCGGGTTATATTCCATTATGCGATTTATTGTGGAAATCTTCCGGGAAAGCCCGATGGTTGCCCCTTGGTTGAGCCTTGCTCAACTGGTATGTGTTATCTTAGGGGTTTTAGCATTTGGCCTTATCGGGTTCTTCGAATGGCGTCTTAATACTAAGTTGCGTTCAAAAAGTACTAATAGCATTTAAAATGCAGCTTCGTATTAAAAGAGAGGGCTGACAAATATGCAGCTTCAGAGGTTCGTAATTGACGATAAGTTTGGAGGTAAGCGCCTGGACCTTTTCTTAACCCAAACCGGAATTTGGCCCTCCCGTTCTTTTGTCCAAAAAATCATTAATGCCGGCGGAGTCCGTAAACAGGAAAAGATATTACGGGCCAGCTACCGGTTGGAAATGGCGGACAAAATCGAAGTGACTTGGAATGAACCGGAACCATTAGAGGTAACCCCGGAAGCGATACCAATTGAAGTTTTATATGAAGACTCTGACTTGATAGTGATTAATAAACCCCGGGGGATGGTGGTCCATCCGGCTGCGGGCAACTACCATGGAACCTTGGTCAACGCTTTACTGAAACATTGCAAGGACTTATCGGGCATCGGTGGAGTTATCCGCCCCGGAATCGTGCACCGGTTGGATAAGGATACTTCTGGGGTGTTGGTCATTGCTAAAAATGATTTGGCTCACGTAGATTTGGCGGCTCAAATTAAGGCCCGGAAGATGAAACGGATTTATCAGACAATTGTTCATGGCCATCCCCCGGAAGATGGGCGAATTGAGGCTCCGATTGGACGCCATCCGGTGGAGCGAAAGAAAATGGCGGTTGTCCCGAACGGACGGAGTGCGGCTACCAATTACCGTGTCTTGGAACATCTTGGTAATGCATCAACCCGTTATGCCTTTTTAGAAGTGCGCTTGGAATCCGGGCGCACTCATCAGATTCGGGTTCATCTGAGTTATCTGGGATATCCGGTGGTGGGGGATCCTGTTTATGGCTGGAAGAAAGAACCGGCTCCCATTGAAGGGCAGGCTTTGCATGCGGCCATGCTAGGATTTGTTCATCCACGCTCCAAAGAATATCTGGAATTTGTAACTGAAATGCCCGAAGCGATGCAAAATGTGCTGGAATGGTGTAGAAAAATTAAATCGTAAATAGTCTTGATGATGTCAGCGAATGGCAATATGTAATGGCTGCCATTATGATGTCGATTTTGCCTGTGATTTTCTTTTTCCTGGCTTATACAAAGACATATTGTGAGAGGAATTGTGAGCGGTGCTATCAAAGGGCGAATTTTATTTTGAATTAGATTGATTATAGAATTATTGGATTAACAACGTTATAGGAAGCTGTCTAAAAGAATTTTTAGTGAAAAAGATAGGCCATATAAGCATCATTTACGGTGCCTTGGCCTATTTTTGTAGGTAAAATCCTTTTCAGACAGTTTTTATTTTTAACAGAGATATTATTGATAAGTTTTCACCGGAATATTTAATGTTATAAAGATGATCTGGATTTTAAATTAATAGCAATTTGTCAACATTAACATCGCTTTTAAAGTTATTCCAGCTTGACCAAAAACAGGTTAGGGAATATAATTATAATAGTTATTAAAAGACTTATAAAAACGGTAATAAATATTATTTACCAAACATTTAGGGAAATAGGTGGAAAGGGGTGGTTAAAAAGAATCGTTTTTGATGTTAAATTTCTTCAATAAAAAGGGGAGGTTTACTGATGAAGTCTAAAATGTTTAGGATCAGTCTTTTGGTATTGGTTGTAGTTTTGGCGCTCAGCGCGGCTTTTGTTGTTTATGGAAAAGAGCAGGATAAAAACAAAGGCATAGAGACAATAAATGTATTATCCAGTGATGATTTTGCTGGGTTCCGGAAAAGTATGATTCCGGAGTTTAATAAGTTATACCCCAATATCAAAATAAACTTTATGTCAGTGGGATATGATGCGCTGCATCAAAAAGAAGTCACCGCCATGGAGGGTGGGGGAGATACTTATGATATAATCGATGTTGACTGTATCTGGACTCCCGAGTATGTAACCAAAAAATATATCATCAATATTGATAAAAAAGTAACTCCTGAAATGAAAAAGGATATCGCTCCTGCCGATTTGGATATCATTAAATATAAAGGGCATTATTATGGAATTCCTATGTTTAATGATGTCTTCTTTTTCTATTACAATGCCGATTTGTTGAGCAAAGCCGGTATCAAGGAACCGCCTAAGACCTGGGAGGAATTGGTTCAACAAAGCAAGATTATGCAGGAAAAAGGTTTGGCTAAATATGGCATCATCTGGGGTTGGGCTCAGGCTGAAGGATTAATCTGTTATTATAATGCTATCGTCCATGGTTTCGGCGGCAACTTGGTGAATAAGGCCGGAAACCCTAGTGTCAATACACCGGCCAACGTGAAAGCCTTGACCTTTATGGTAGATTCCATCTATAAAGATAAAGTAAGCGATCCATCATCGATTACCGCAGATGACCGTTCAATGCTTAATGTGTTCGTTCAAGGCCAAGTTCCTTTCGGTTTGGGTTGGTCTTTCGCTTGGAGCTTGTTTAATGATCCCAATGAATCTAAAATTCCCGGTAAAGTAAAAGTCGGTCTGGTACCTGGTTCGGCAGGAATCCGCAGCGCCACATGCGCCGGTTCTATGGGGTTAGCGGTTACAACCACTTCAAAACATAAAGAAGCTGCTTGGAAATTTATTGAATTCCTGGCTAGCAAAAAAATACAAAAACAACAAGCCATTACCAGTGGCGCTCTTCCAATCTGGAATTCATTATTCAGTGATCCGGAACTGAAACAAAAACATCCCGCTTTGCAAGAGATGGGCAACCAATTGAGCACGGCTTATAACCGGCCCTCGATTGTTTGGTACAATGAGTTTTCCAATGTGTTGCAAGTCGAAATTCAAAATGCGTTAACCCAGAAAAAGGCTCCTAAACAGGCGCTGGATGATGCCCAGAAACAACTAGAGAAATTGAGCAAACAGTACAAATAATGTTCGGTATTTTTATAGGCCCGGCTTAACCGGGCCTATACCACCTAGGGCTGAGGAGCGGTGAAATATGGCACGAAAATTGGAGAATTCGGTTTTTCACAATAATAAACAAGCTTATTTGTTTAGCGGTCCGGCATTGCTTTTGATCTTTGCGATTGTCCTCTATCCGCTAGCTTATTCCTTTTATGTGAGCCTGCATAATGTCTTCGGTTTGAATTTTACTTTTATCGGATTCCAAAATTACCTGGATATTTTAAGCAGTGAATTTTTTTGGCAGGCGACCGGCCGCACCCTCTATTTTACGGTCGTTACCGTAGCTCTGGAACTTTTCTTCGGGACTTTGATCGCCTTATTGCTCAATGAAAATTTCAAGGGCAGAGGGTTGATGAGAGGTTTGGTGATACTCCCCTGGGCATTGCCGACCGTGGTCAACGGGGTGCTCTGGGCGTGGATTTTTGATTCCAACTATGGCGCTTGGAACGGTTTATTAAAACAGTTTCATTTGATTCAGGATTATCATTTTTGGTTGGGTACGCCGTTTTCGGCAATGAATTGCGTTATTGTAGCCGATGTTTGGAAAAATACTTCGATGATTGCGCTGATATTGTTAGCTGCACTGCAAACCATTTCAAATTCTTACTATGAAGCCGCCAAGGTTGATGGGGCCAATATATTTCAAAGGTTCTTCCGCATTACGTTGCCCTTTTTAAAACCAGCCATGCTGGTGGCGCTGGTGCTGCGGACCATGGAAGCCTTCAAGGTCTTTGATATCATCTATATCATGACCAAGGGAGGACCGGCCAACGGCACGCAGGTGATTACGTATTATACCTATCTGACTTCCTTTCAGTATGTTAAATTCGGTTATGGTTCCGCCTTATCTTATTTGATATCGGTGGTTATTCTTTTACTGGCTTTGTTTTATATCAAAGTTTTCCGCACGGAAGAATTGTAGGAGGCCACAGATGACAACGAAAATGAATGAACTTTCTATGAAATCAGTTAGATTGGAGTCAAGGCCGCCGATTCAAAGTTTTGTCATCTATTCATCAGCTGTATTGCTAGCTGTTGTAATCTTAGCACCATTTTTATGGTTGTTGATTTCAGCGATTTCTACCAAAGCGGAACTCCTATCCAATCCGATTCATTGGATTCCTTCCCACCCGACTTTGGTTAATTTTCAAAAGTTGTTTATGGGTGGGGTCACTTCGATCAGCGGGGGTGAAATACCTCCTTTCCAAGACGCCATCCGGAACAGCTTGGTTGTTGCATTGAGCGCCACTCTGTTTTGTTTGATCATTGGCGCTTTGGCGGCCTATGCCTTTGCCCGACTGAACTTCTGGATCAAAAATCAATTGCTGGTTGTGGTGATTGCCATCCGGATGTTGCCTGAAATTGCCTTGGTGGTGCCGCTTTATATTCTAATGCGCTCCCTGCATCTGATGGATACACCTTTGGTATTGATTATCGTTTATACCTCCTTTTTATTGCCCTTTATTATCTGGCTGTTGAAATCTTATTTTCAGAGCATTCCTAAAGAATTAGAAGAAGCGGCTTATGTGGACGGAGCTAGCAGAATGCAAATCCTGGTCCGGATCATCCTGCCTTTGTCAGTACCTGGGCTTATTACGAGTGGAATTTTCGCTTTATTGACAGCTTGGGATGAATTCTTGTTTGCCCTGATCTTTACATCAACCTATAATGCTAAAACAATTCCTGTTTCGATTTCGGAGTTTACAACCCGGCATATGATCGATTACAGCCTGATGACAGCTGGTGGTTTAATCGCCGCGTTGCCCCCGATCATTTTTACCTTATTATTGCAAAAGCATATTATTAACGGCCTAACCGCCGGGGCTGTCAAAGAATAGTGCGAGGAGCTCGAATCCCAATGAATGATTTGGTTCAAAATACTGCGGAACTTCGCAGTTTTAACACCAAAAAAATCATCTCCCATTTAAGGGTGAATCAGCCGGTTACCAAAAAAGAACTGGCTGATCGGCTTAACCTTAGTTTTGCAACGGTCTCCAATATCTGCAATCAGCTGGTCAGCGATGCCATATTGCAGGATATGGACTCCGAAGCATTTAATGGCGGCAGGATACCCAAACTGGTCGCAATTAATCCTCTTTCCAAATATATTTTGGGGCTTGATCTAATTCGGAATGAGTTTGCGAAAGTTGCGGTTATCAACTTAAAAGGTGAAATAGTCCGGGTAAGTAACGAAAAGTTGCCCCTCACAAAGAATCTAAATCAGATTATTCAATTTGTGCATCAGCTGGCTCTCCGAGTTTTGGAGGAGCAAAAAATCGATTATGAAAACCTGATTGGTATTGGAGTGGCAGCACCCGGAATTTTCAACAAAAACAGTTTCACGATTGTCAATTCGACCAATCCGATATTTGAAAATCAACCGTTGCAAGAAATGATTGAGGGAATCTTTAAACTGCCGGTTTGCATCGAGAATGAATCCAACTTGCTGGTAGTGGCGACGGCACTGGCCGGTAATCCGGACTTTAAAAACAAAGATTTGATTTATATTTATATCGGTGACGGCCTTGGTACCGGAATTATCAGTAACGGGAAGGTCGTCACCGGGAGTACCGGTTTGGGCGGTGAAATCAGCCATATGCCGATTGGAGGAAGCGGCTTTGAATGTTATTGTGGGCATATCGGCTGTATTGAAACAGAACTTAATTTGAACGGCTTTTTGAAAAAGTATTATCAGGAAATTCCGCAACCCAAGGATCCGAATCAGGCTTGGCGGCAATTTTTGGAGGCGGTTGCCTCAGGTGAGGACCGGGCTTTAAAAGTTGTAGCTGAGAATGGGAAACTGCTTGGCAGGCTCATCGCGGTATTGGTGAATATTTTTGATCCGGAAGCGATTTATATCGGAGGGATTATTGAACCAATCTTTGATTCCTTGTTTGTTCATTTAACGGAGGAAGTCAAGAGCCGAATCATACTCAACCAGTTGCGGAATGTTCCTGTTTTTTTGGGCCCGAATTATGAAACTTTACTGTTCCGCGGTTGCAGTGAAATGGTGTTTAATGATTGGAATCCCCAAGCGACAAAAATTTTGTGAACGAGTAATCGGCCGGACATTTTTGGCGTGTAGCAGCAAGGACTAAATGATAAGGGTTGAGTAAATTGAAGAACAGAATTGATGAATTGGTCGATAAATTGGCGGCGCAGAAAATCAATGATCTGACAGCATGTATCGGCTTTGACGGTTATATCGATGAAATATTCCGGGTGGTAAGGTTTAGGAAGAATCAGACCGAAAGTGTGATGTTTCGTACCATTGCGGAGTTCTCCGATTTTTTGGGGGCAGCGGCGGGGAAAAGTTCCGATATTGAGATTGTTCCCCAGGGGTTAAGAATAGGGGGCAATGCTCCAATCATGGCCAATGCCCTGGCCGAACTGGGGATCCGGACCTATTGCATCGGGGCGATGGGGCGCGAAAGTATCCAGCCGGTCTTCGGGGAAATCTCGGCCAATTGCATTCCGATCAGTGTTGAAGAGCCCGGCTATACCCATGCCTTTGAATTTAGCGACGGCAAAATCATGTTCGGCCAGCTGGAGTCCTTACATAATATCAATTGGAATACAATCAAAGAACATGTGGGGCTTTCCGAACTTATCCGTTTCTTTAGCGAAAGCCGGGTCATTGGGATTGTAAACTGGAGCGCCCTTTACCAGATGGATTCCATTTTAAACGGGATTTTAAACGAAGTGTTGCCCAAGGTCGATCCGGAGATAGTCAAGACAAAATGGATTTTTGTTGACATCGCCGATCCTTCCCGGCGCAAGCGGGAGGATATTCTAGGCCTAATGGATACGCTCGGCCGTTTCTCCCAAGATCTCCATGTGGTGCTAGGATTGAATGAAAAAGAAGCACGTTTTGTTTATCACAGTATCAATCCGGATAGTACCGGCGGGGAAGATATTGTTCAAGTTAGGGACGGGATATTCAACAATGTCAATATCCACACATTGGTCATCCATTTATTGAATTCAGCAGCCGTTGTGGATCACGACCGGACCTTTGAAACCCCGAATTTTTATATTCAAAACCCGAAAATTTCGACCGGTGGCGGGGATAACTTTAATGCCGGCTTTTGTCTGGGGATACTACTCGGTTTACCGCTGGAGCAAACGATAATCGCTGCCAATGCCACAGCGGCATTTTATGTTGCCAACGGATACAGCCCGGATTTCCTGGAATTGGTTGAATTTCTGAAATTTCACCGGGATTCCTTTCAAAAATTGATCGTAGATTTCAATAAAGGAGCATACATCGAATGAACAATTATTTAAAAGATGTCTTGGATCAACCGCATACCCTGCGGCAAGCCTTCAAAACTTATGTCGGTCTCGAAAGCATTCAAAAAATGAAGGACTTATCCAAGCTGAAGTTCGATAAAATTATCTTTACGGGTATGGGAAGCTCCCACTCCGCATGTTATGGCGCCAGCATCATTTTAAATCAAAACGGTTTTGTCTCCCTGGTCAAATCTGCCAGCCAGCTTTTGCATTATGAAATGAATTTGATCAACGAACGGACTTTGTTGGTCATGGTGTCCCAATCGGGTGAAAGCGGGGAGATTGTCAGCCTGATTTCCAAATTGAGCCCCAAATGTCCTGTGGTGGCTATCACCAATAATCCGCAAAGCACATTAGGCAAACGGGGCAACTATACCTTTCTACTTCAAGTGGCGGATGAGGAATCGGTTTCAACCCGGACTTATCTCTCATCCTTGATACTACTGGACTTAATAGCCAAATCTCTTGTAAAACAACTGGATGATGTTACGATTCATCAGTTTATCAAGGCTTTTGACAATATGGAACAATTCTTGTCCGGCTATGCCGAAACCATGCAAAAGTTGGGCGACTTTTTAAAATTTCCACCGTATTTGTGTTTACTGGGGAGAGGGTATGCTCATAGTACTATCCATGCAGGAGCTTTGTTTATCAAGGAAGCGGTCAAATATCCGTCCATCAGTCTTGACAGCGGGGAATTCCGGCACGGGCCTTTTGAAATGGTGGATGGGGATTTCACCGGCATTATCATCGCTCCCGAAGGATTAACCTATGATATCAGCCGTAAATTAGCTTTGAATATCACCGATAAGGGCGGCAAGGTGCTTTTTATCACCAACCAGGATCCGCATATTTCCCATGAGGGACTCATGGCTATCCAGTTCCCGCCAATGGATGAGTATTTAACACCAATTTTGGACATGCTGCCAATCCAGTTGACCATTAACTTCCTTGCTGAATCAAAACATTTGGAGGTCGGTAAATTCAGGTGGTCATCTAAGATAACCAATATCGAATAATTGTAAAGTTCTAAAAAGGGGGCTGTTGCAAAAAAATTTCTCGATAGAGATATACAATATACGGAATACGGAATTTTGCGTGCTTATTGGCGCATATATTATATATCCCAGGATTTGAAACAGTTTTGCGACAGCCTCACTGGAGGAACTAATCTTAACGCCATTCGGGCGCTAACGTACGCTGGGGCGCGCCATATCAAGCAATCCTAACACCACGTGGGCAAGACCGAAACCTAGGATTCCGGCCCCCCATTTGCTTTTTAAAAAGAACGCCCCGATACCCGAAACAGCCGCGCCGGTTCCGGTAACGGC
>JAEZKW010000164.1 GCA_023415375.1 Bacillota bacterium | reverse complement strand
TGGCATTGATCCTCACTTGAAATATATTATGGATTAAGATTTTCCATTACGCTTCGCCTCCGGTTTGGCTGATTGATTCGATTTCTTCAAAAAGTCGCTTGGACGACGAACCGTCCGGAATACAATATTGAGTGAGAAAGTCCTGGTAACGGTTTATGGAATTTACCCGAAAGGTTTCATCATTCAAGACCCGATGAACCACTTGATGAAGTTCGACAGCATTAGTAACTTGTAATGATGCGCCTAGAGCTCCAAAAGAAAAAGTAGGCGGCATGGGTTCTACGGTGATAACCGGTAATTTAAAAAACATCGCTTCCAACGCAGCTGTAGAATAATACGTAATGAATAAATCAGCGCCGCTGAGAGCGTCATAAAGACTGATATTGCCAAATTGGACTACTTTACAATAAGGATACCCTTCGGCTAACTTTTGATAGGGCAGGGGCTTTTCTCCCGGATGCAACAACATCAGCAAAAATAAATCTGGAATTGATTTTAAGCCTTCTAAAATTATTGGGGCAATAATCTGAGAAAAATGAATAATTTGGGCGCCAAAAACAACTATTTTTTGATTCTGATTGATTCCCAAGATTTGGTGTAGTTTTTCCTTACCGCACCATTTGTGGTTAAAAATAATATCAAAACGCGGTGAACCGATTACCGAAACCCGGGATTCCGGATATCCGAATTTTTGGTACCACTCAAGGGTGGCCTTTCCCCAAACCAACTTCTTGGTTGCCAGGATCGGAATATGGTCAAACAGGTCATGTTCAGCAATTAAGCCATGTTGGACGGTAAAGGAGGGTATACCCTTGGCTCTAGCTACCAGGTTTAATGCGCCATCCATCGAATAGGTGGAAGATATGGTCAATACTGCCCCGATATTAAACTTTTCGAATAATTCCCAAACTGCATCTAAAGTTCGAACAAATTCTGGGATTTCTGTTTGAAACCATTTGACCAGGTCCGGGCTTCCCAGGATGGGATCATCTTTCAGCTGCCCTAAGACCTGGGCAATTTGCTGATTAAGGGATTTAACCGCTTCAGGGTTTTCTTGATAATAATTTTGAATATTATGAGCCATCAAATCCGGTCGATTGAGCTTCATGAGATCAACTTCAGCTTGATTCGGACTTATCATCATAAAGCGTTCTTTCGGTAAATATAACGAAGCAATGTCTCCAAACCCTCCGCGCATCAAAACAATGCCGTCAGGGTGCGGTTCATAACGATAGGGTCCATCTAGCCGGTCACAGGTTTCCTCGAAAGACAAGTTGTTTATCTCATCTTGGATAGAAGGTAACAGTTCCTGGATCCGACTTAAACTCCAAAAACTCATGAAAATGCGGTAAGCATACCGGCAAATCGGAACTCCATGATAAGTGATACTTTGAAACTGTTTAAAAAAACGGGGCAATACTACATAAAAAAAGGCAGTCTGTTCATTCATTCGGCTACTCCTTTCTTTGTTATGCAATTCCTCCAGTACTACACAACAACTCTAATTCATCAAATAGCCGCTTGGAAACAGAGCCATCGGGTGTACAATAGCAGGGATCATTCTTATATCTTTTTACTATCGTCTTAGTTAAATGGTGCATTCTTTATTCATTTTTACAACCTTTCTGTTATTTTTAAGAGCCTTTCTCTAATAGTTGCCGAAAGAGTTCCAGCCATCCTTTAGCCACTACCGGAATCGAACGTTCTTTTTCCACCCATTTCCGGGCTTGGTCGGCAATGTTAATCCGTAAATTTTCATTGATAATTAAGAGTCTAATTGCTTGATACCATTCTTCCTCGATATTATCAACTAATAGACCAGTTTCTTGCTGTTTCACAACGCCAGAATAAGGAGGTATTTTGGAATACACGCCGGCAATCTGACAGGCGCCATACTCACGTGATTTATTGTCTGTCTTACAGCGGTTATGGGGAAGATCCAAAATCGGGCATAATCCAATCTGCCAATTTCGCCAGTAAAGGTTTTGTAAAAATTTAGTGTAGTCTGGGATGAACGGTGTAAAAGTAAGGCTTGGCAATTGTTGTAACTCTTCCGGTAAGCAGCCGATGAAATCCCAGCAAACTTGGGGAAATTCATTAGCAAGCCGGAGAATTGCTTCATTAACAAATTTAAAATCATGATAATGGTTAATCGTGCCGGCATAGCCAATCGTTAATCGATCATTCTGGTGAGGTGAAATGCCCTCAAGTATTGACAAATCTACTGCGTAAGGTTGGAAAATTGTTTTTTGATTATATTTTGCAATGAATGGAATTAATTCCGGAGAACCTACTTTAACAACGCTGGCAGAACGTAATATGTGCTCTAAAGTTTGAATAACAGAAGGATTACGCATATAACGCCCAATCGGTAAACTTTCAGGTATCTCAAAATAATTATCATCAATTTCGTAAATCGTCGGAATATTCGCTGCTATTACCGTATCAATGATGGCCCGGCAATTTGGGTGACAATTACGGTGAAAAACTACAATATTAACTTGCTCTAATAGCTCCGGTTGAAATGATGCCTCCTCTACTAGTTTCCAGCTGATTTCCTGTTGCTGCTCCAGGTAAGAAAAAGGCCGGATAATGGAGATCTCGGTTGAAGGAACCGTTGCTTGCACAATACAGAGTATTTTTAACATCTATTTTAGCCCTCTAGACTTTTTTGGAATACCCTATAAATATTAACAATCATTAATTTTTGTGCCTAAGCTGGTGAATTACAGGCTTTCATCATTAAAAGTATATGTTCATATGCGATTTCTATGTTGGAGAATTTGTTTCCCGCTGTTTATGCCTTCGTCATAATCGCATTGTCCTGCCAGTGATAATAGAATAGACTAAAAAATGAGGATATTTTCGGCCTGATTTTTCAGAGGAGATCAGCCAAATGAACCAGACATGCGTTGATAATTTGAGTGATCCGGTAGATCCTGTTACTGCAATAACGCCTCATGTCTTGGTTGTGGCACCTGAAACATTCACGATTACCAGGATGGTTTATGAAATACCTTTCCGGGATTTATCCAGACAGACATTGGTCTGGCGCATTATCCCGGAATACTATCTGAAGATAGAAGATTTGCAGGATGTTAATGTACTGGTTCTTTACCGTTGCATTCAGGGTTCGACCCTATCGCTCGCCCGTTTTGCGCGTTTGCGCAGGATCAAAGTCATCTATGAACTCGATGATGATTTGCTCGAGCCACCTGAGGATACGAGTTGGGGGCTCAGATACCGGACTGGCCATTTATCACAGATTATTAAAATGTTCTTAGCTGAAGTTGATCTGGTTAAAGCTGGTTCGCCGGAATTGGCGCGCCGTTTGAAAGAAAAAGGTTTTCCTGTGATTTATCAGCCTTATACGGCTAAAATATGTGATCTACCGGTAAATACAGCTAATCCCCCTTATCGGGTCGGTTATTTTGGTTCGCCGCACCACCGGCATGATATTGAAATGGTGTTTCCTGCTTTATTGGCAATCAAAGAATTATTGCAGGAGCAGGTAGAATTCGAATTTATCGGATGTTATCCTAATGAATGGCAGCAATTGAAGGCGTGCGTTTTTCCCTATGTACCCGATTATGAACTTTTTCTGAAGACCTTGACAGAACGCCGTTGGAGTTTGGGATTGGCGCCGCTCCGCCGGATTCCATTTAATGAGGCCAAAAGTAATAGCAAATTTCGTGATTACACCGCTGCTGGGGTTTTGGGAATTTATGCCGATTTGGCTCCTTACCGTGATTCAGTCATGGATGGTCAAAACGGTTGGCTGGCCAAAGAGTCTTCTGAAGAATGGTATGAGATGATTAAAAAGGCACTTTCATCAACTAAACGTGCCACTATGCTTCAACATGCAAGAAAACTACTGCAAACAGTTTATAGTTCTGAAGCGGTCGCCCGGAACTGGTTGGCTCTGCTAAAAGAATTAAATAACACCTAATTTATTATCGAGGTGAAAAAAATGTCCTGTTGTTCCCCCAATAGTACCTGCGGCAGAAGCACGTCTACGATTACCATTCCTCAAAATGCCATAGCCGCGCCCCTTATTTGCAGTCTTCCATGTGTTAGAGAGTTTAGTACTTCCGTCTCCCGGTTTCAAAATCAAATCGTCAGAGAAGTTTTAGTGGCACTATCAAAACGGTGTCAGGCTGAAGTGCCTAGCCCTGTACCAGATCCTGTACCGACGCCTTTACCTCCTGGGACCTTGGTGGTCTTGAGTAATACAACTACTTTTAATCAGAGCCTGCCTGCAGCGGTTAACCTTCAAATCGAGGCGACAACTATCAATTCCATCAATATAACTTTGCAAAATGTACAATTTCAAATTGTCGGCTTTTCATCAGTTGTTGTGCAAATTAGCGGTGATGCAGTAATCACTGTAGCCTCTCTGGGGTTGGATGGCTTAACCCATATCCAGACTGTAACGGTTCCATTTGTATTTACCGAAACCATCCCCGGAACCTTCCCGACAAATTCGGCAGTTCAAGGAGGTTTATCAGTAAATAATCAAACGGTGGTCAATGAGATTGACCCGAGTACTTTAACTATTGTGGCAGTCAGTGTTACACTTTTCTTTGCTGTTAATACCATTATTTTGGTACCGGTGGCCTAATTTAATGTATGATAGGGGTTGAGAAGCGAGAGTTTGATTAAAAAATCGATGTAATGATGAACCATGTTAATTCAATAAAGTTGGGTAACGAAGATTAAATAAGAGAACACTCTTTAATGTAAGCTACGAGGCTATCTAAAAGTAGTTTAAAATCAAAAAGATATACATTATATAGTCTCATCAAGTATAAGAATTTCAATATATTGTATATCTTTATCTTTAAATTGTCTTTAGAGCAGCCCCGTTTCTTTTTTCAAAAGATTTTCCTCCTCAGGCTACAGGATTTTTTTCGGAAATTGAAACGGGGAAATTTTTAAATTACTATCAAAACAATTGTCTGTTATTAAATACCCCCAATATAATTTTTAAAACTGTTCGACTTACATAATTGAGATGATACTCCGGTGGTGCATCCCAATCATGATTCATATTCAAGGTCAGGTTAACAGCATCTAATATTTTAAGGGGTTGACAACCGCTGATAATATTACTGCCAACTTCAATAGTTTCTGGCCGTTCCGTAACGTCACGTAAGGTTACATTGGGTACCTGAAAAATACAGCATTCTTCTTGAACGGTACCGCTGTCGCTTAAAACGCAGGCAGCATTTTTCTCCAAATTTATAAAATCAAAAAAGCCTAATGGTTTAACTGCGTTTACTCCTTCACCCTCAAGGGATAAATTGCTCCTAACCAGTTGGGAACGGGTCCGTGGGTGTAAACTACAAAGTACCGGCATATGAAATTGTTGGTAGAGCTGATGTAACGCCTCGATAAACTGATGAAGACGTTTTTCTTGATCAACATTCTCAGCCCTGTGTAAAGTTACCAAAAAATATTTCTTGGGGGTTAATTTTAAATTTTCTAATGCTTTACTGCCATCAATTAGCGGTTCATAATACTGTAAAACTTCCCAAATCGGATTACCGGTTACATAAATCCGTTGATGTTCAATGCCTTCCCGCAACAGATTAGCCCGGCTGCGTTCGGTATACGGCATTAAAATATCGCTGGAATGGTCTATAATCCGCCTGTTCACTTCTTCTGGGACCCGGTCATCATAGCAGCGGTTTCCGGCTTCCATGTGAAAAACCGGTATTCCATTACGTTTCGCCACAATGGCTGAGAGCGCGCTGTTGGTATCACCAAGAATTAATAACCGATCCGGATGTTCTTTCATGATAACTTGTTCGCATTCAGCTAAAATAGTCCCGATTTCCTGGAAAGGGTATTGTGCTTTACAATTTAAAAGATAATCGGGGGCCCGTAGTCCCAATTCTTTAAAGAATACTTCATTCAGGGTATAATCATAATTCTGTCCGGTGTGGACCAGTATCTGATTACAGTATTCATCAAGCAGAGGGATAATTCTGCTTAAACGAATAATTTCCGGCCGGGTACCTAAAATCGTCATGATTTTCATTAGCGCAAATAGTCTCCTTCATCAGACAGTTCATTATTATTTATTAATTGATACTGTTCTAAGAGCTGTTTAGTTTCTTCTAGTGTCATCAAGGAATCACCCGAGCTATAAGCATAACATAGTGGTTTTGATAAATTACAGCCCCTTTCCAATTCCGGTAACATGGGTTGGATTGCGTAATAGCCGCCTCTTTCATAAGTGCGCCAAGCTTCTTCTTCCGAAACCAAAATCTCATGGACTTTTTCACCGGGACGAATACCGGTAATTTGAATTTCAATATTGTGATCACCAATTAACAATTTTGCTACATCTAAAATACGTGCCGCCGGCACTTTAGGAACATAAATTTCGCCGCACTGAGCCCCTTCAATCGCTTCCAAAACTGTATCGACAGCCCGTTCCAACGGCAAAAGAAACCTAGTCATCTCGGGTGTGGTAACAGTTAATGGTCCGCCATTTTTTATTTGTTCATGAAATAAAGGAATCACCGATCCCCTCGAAGCTAAGACATTTCCATAACGGACACAAATAAATCGGGTTCTTGGAGCATAAATATTAGCAACAGTTAAAATGCGTTCTTGGATGGCTTTCGTCATACCCATCGTGTTCACAGGTTTGCAGGCCTTATCGGTTGAGACTCCGACCACGGTTTCAACGGGTAAACTTAGTTCTTGAATAGCCCGCACAATATTTTCAACACCGAGAATATTGGTCTGAACTGCTTCAAAGGGAAAATATTCACAGGAAGGGACTTGTTTTAGGGCGGCAGCATTTACAACAATATCAGCTTCTTTTAAAACTGAGCAAACGGAGTGGTAATTACGGATATCGCCGATTTGAAACTGAATCAGGTGTTCAAAGTTATGATAAATGACTTCATCCGTTGCTTTGATTTTATGTTGATACTCAACTCTCATTTGGTGTTGTTTTGCTTCATCACGTGAAAAAATAATAATTCTCCTAGGTGCGAGCTCTGTATTTTGGAGCAGCCGCCGTGTTAACACCTTTCCCAAAGAACCAGTCCCGCCTGTAATGACAATTACTTTGCCTTTTAATTTAGCCATTGAGGTCACTTCTTATGGCCCTCCTATTTTTATAATGTGGGGCATTCATAAAATCTTGGTACATCGCCTCAATTAATACCGGCCAAGGCGGGGGAGAGTAACCGGTTATTTTCTGAAAACGAGTAGAGTTTAATGAACGGTTTATATGGATATTATCATCAGGTTCAATTTCAATTGGTTTTTGATAAACTTTGGCAATTCGCTGAAGCAAATCGTATTTGGAAATAGGCTCGGTTGATATTTGATATAAACCTTGTAGAACGGGATTAGGCATTGCAAAATAGGGAATTACGAACTCTCGAATGATCCTTGCCAGTTCAATTGTTGGGAGCCCGCTGAAAATAGCATAGGTATAGCCTTTAATTTTATCCTTTCGGGATAGAAACCATTCCAAAAGACCGCTAGAGCCCTTGAGCTCATGTCCAATGATGGAAGTTCGGATGGTTAAACAATGTTCATCGTTAACTTCCCCCAGCAGTTTAGTTCGCCCATATAAATCGCGGGGATCCGGGGTATCACTCTCGAGATAATTGCCTGTATTTCCGCTAAAAACACAATCAGTACTGATATGAATAAGTTTTGCTCCGATGGCGTTGCAAATGACCGCCAGCCTGTGGGGTAATAAAGCATTTAAAGTAATTGTTTTCAAAGCATCATCAGCGGAAGGCAGTTGCTTAATAATTCCCATACAATTAATCACTACATCGGGCTTAAGTTCTGCCAAACAAATTGTCATAGATTCAAAATCTTCTCCGTACACTGGGGTGATTATTTTGGAACCGTATTCCGTGGAAAAAAAACCTTCAAAATCTTGAAGCGGACTCCTTGCAGTTCCAAAAACGTTAAAATTATTATCATTGGCTAATTGGCTAAACAGAGTATGACCTAACATACCGGTAACTCCAAGAACCAATACTTTTAGCGGAGACATTTTCCTATACCTTTCTATAAAACCAGAGTTATTCCTCAAATATACTATGTTAGGTATAGTCAAACTGCGCTACGCTTTTATCCAATACACTAGAAAAATAGGAGGTTATAATGAAACGCCCCATCGTATGTTTTCCGGCTATCGACTGGCATTATTTATTTCATCGTCCACAACAGTTAATGACTCGTTTGGCAGGGGCCGGACACCCGGTTTATGTCCGTAATATTACTCAGATTCCCGGAAAGGCGCCGGAGGAGGTGGCGCCGCATTTATGGGTTTATCATGATTATGACCAATTACCGGATGGGGTGGGGGACAGAGCGATTTATTTTATTTATTTTCCAGCCCACGCCGGTTGGATTCTTCCCACCAAGGATAATTTCATTATTTATGATTGTATTGACGATGATCCCGTTTTCGTGGATTATGAACCGTTGATGGTAGAGAGGGCTGATTTGATTTTATGTGTTTCGGACCTGTTAATCCAAAAATTTCAAGGAAAACACCAACGGTTATTACTTTTGTCTAATGGAGTTGATATGGAGCATTACCAAATAGAAGGGGCAGTTATCCCCCCGGAAATGCAGAAAATCAAAAAATTACCAAATCCAAAAACGACACAAGAGACAACCGTGATCGGTTTTAGCGGAGCTTTCTATCGCGGCTGGGTTGATATGGAGCTGTTCTATAAAATCGCTGGCCAACATCAGGAATGGAAATTTGTGATTGTTGGTGAATCTTATCAATGGGACTTTCGAAACGCACCACCCAATATTATTTATCTTGGTCCCCGTTCTTATCAAGCCCTCCCGGCATATGTAAACTGTTTTGATATTGGAATCATTCCATTTCTTGACAATCAAATCGCCCGAGGGGCTAATCCGGTAAAATTATATGAATATTTGGCAGCTGGAATTCCGGTTGTCAGTCGGGATTTACCATTTACCTGTGGCCTTAAGCCACCGTTGGTTTATACTTACCGGAATGTATCCGAATGTTCGCAAATGCTAAATAAGGCCTGTATCGAAAGTAAAAGTCCCCAAGCAAGACAATTGCGGAGAAATTTTGCGGCCCAAAATACTTGGAATTCAAAAGTTGAATACTTACTAGAGAAATTAGCCGAATTTACTTGGCTGGAAGGTTAGAAAAGTTACGAGTTTTTTGTTTGTCGATAAATCCCAAATTAGTTTGCCTTGGGTGATGTAAGACTTTCTTTGTTTTTGATTCGCTCAATTAAAAAGGGCTGTCTCAAAAGAAAATTTATAGATGGAGATATACAATATATGCATTTTTGCTTATTCATTGGAGCAATATATTTATCTCATTGATTCTAAAGCACTTTTGAGACAGCGTTATTATTGTTCATAATTTTCATATAGATTTTCTTAATAGGGAATACAAACTAATTGTCCGACCGCAAGTGCTAAACCGAAATTAACATTAGGATTGGCAGCGATAATGGTATCAACGGATACCCCAAAACGGTTCGCAATATTGTATAAATTATCACCCGGCTGAACGGTATAAGGTCTGGCACCTGCTGGACAAGCGCCGGCATATGGATAATAGGTATAATATGGGCGATAAGGACGATAAGGCCTATAATATGGACGATAAGGTCTATAATATGGTCTTCTATAAGGTCTTCTTCTTTCTTCGGGCCGCCGTTGTTGAATTGAAAGCTCCGGATCGGCCAACGTAATTACTTGCCCAACTTGTAAATTATCGGGGTCAATTCCCGGATTGGTATCCATAATATCTTCAATAGTGATCTGATACTCATTTGCTAAGTCCCAGAGAGTATCACCAGATTGAATGGTATATTGAACGGTACCGGGCTCTTGATTCATTGACATTACGATTCACCTCGTTCATTTTGATATTCTATTTTATTGAACTATGCTAAAATCCGTTTTATGATTAAGGCATAAGTTACTAATTTTCCCAAAAATAGATTGGGTCTGCTTTTTTGCGGCAAACTTTTGCCCCTGAGCTGAATCAATCATGTTTATAGTTATTCAATCGGCAAACAAATCAATTCTGCAATTTCAAGAGGTTCTTGAAAATTAATATAGGGATTGTAATTAACGATTTCCGTATTGAGACAATGTCATATATTGAGTATTATTAAATTTTTAATCATAGAAATTTCCCTATCTGGGAATTTACATAATACATGCTAATAACTACAACTAGTTTGGCTTATGTTGAGTTGATATAATTTAATGGAACTTTGGGCTCGCAGGATAACAATCAATACATTGGAGGCTCATTATGCGTTCTACTCTTAGAAAACGTTTTCGGGTGAATCTATTATGGCTTACTCTTTTTATATTCTTATTTGTTTTATTACCTAGAATTTCGGCGGCTTCGGATAACAAAGATATTAAAAATGCCCCGGATCATAAAGGATTAAAGTCTGTCACGATTGTAGCAGAAGATCCTCTATCAAAAAGGTTGATTCTAAAGAAAAACGGGGATTATTTCTACGGGATTGCTCATACCCCCAAAATAATTAATAAGGGCCAAATAATACCCAAAGAGTTAATTGTCAAGTGTAAAAAATCCCCGCTGAAACAAGGAAAATACTCAATTGAAAAAACTATCAAAAAATATACTGCTCAAGTAAAAGAACTCAATGAGAACGCAGGACTCCATTTAATCCAATTACCAAATGATCGGTATTATTTTAAGGCAATGCAAGAATTAAGCCAAAATCCAAATGTGGAGTATGTTGAGCCAAATTATGTGGTAAAAGCCAAATTTATCCCGAATGATCCTTATTATGCATTCCAATGGGGTAATCAAATGATCAGGGTCGACGCAGCTTGGGATAAAGCCAATCTTGTAAAAAGGACAACCGTTACTGTAGCAGTACTCGATACCGGTGTCAAGGTGAACCATGAGGATTTAAAGCGGGTAATGGTTCCTGGAATTGATTTAGCCGATGATAAAAAATCCACCGATGATGTCGTTGGACACGGTACACATGTAGCCGGGATTATTGCCGGACAAATCGATGATGGTATCGGTATCAGCGGTGTTGCTGATCATTGCAAAATTATGCCTGTTAAAGTACTTAATGATGAAGGAAACGGTGATGATGCTAATATCGTTGAAGGCATCAAATATGCTACTGATCATGGCGCCCAAGTTATTAACATGAGTTTGGGGGGGCCCGGTTCCAGCGATGCCCTTCAAGATGCCATTAATTATGCAACAAGTCATGGAGTCGATGTAGTCGTAGCAGCGGGAAACGAAGATGGACCCATTGATACACCGGGTAACTGTAAAGGAGTGATCACCGTAGGTGCAATTGATCGAAATCTAAAAAAAGCAGATTACTCCAATTACGGCGATAAACTTGATATCGTTGCACCAGGTTCAGATGTTTTAAGCACTTATGTTGATGGGAAAGGTCCTTCCGGTTATACCTATTTTAGTGGAACATCAATGGCAACACCATTTGTATCCGGTGTCGTAGCGCTGATCAAATCCGTTAATCCTGCATTATCCCCGGAGGCAGTGACAAACATTCTTCATCGGTCTGCAACCCATCTTGGTACCCCCGGGTTTAATAAGTATTATGGATATGGTTTGCTTAATGCGGATAAAGCTGTGATACTTGCTTTATCGGAAATAAAAACCTCCCTGTCCTAAATGGCCATTGTACAGAATTCGATAAAAAAGACTACAGCGATGATATCCTGGCGCTATAGTCTTTTTTTGATGTCATTTATTCACTTCCTGTAGGTAAACAAAGTGATTGCCCGGGTTGAAGCGGTACACTAAAGTTTACGGTTGGGTTTAATGACGTTATGGCATTTGTAGCAATGCCAAGTCTACTGGCGATATTTTCCAAGGTATCTCCGGATTGTACCGTATATGGAAGCGATCCTTGAGGACAAGTATCAGTCGTTGGGGTTGACGGTACTGTCGGGACCGGCCCTGTATAAGAATAGGGTGGTTGATACTGATAGGGTTGGTTATATGGGCATTGTCCAGAGGGACATTGTCCGTAAGGACTGGGCTGCATAAAGGGACATTGCTGCCCAAAAGGATATGGGAGATAGGGATATTGATAATATGGTGATGGATATCTCGGTCTCCCTCCTCGAATGGGAAATCTACGGAAATCATTCATCGACATAAAGTCCACCTCATTTGACTTTAATTCGGCTTAAAATTTTCACAAATTGGCTATTTGTTTGGAATCCAACTGAACTTTCCTCCATACAAATTAAGGAGCCTAATTTCAAATAACTGCATAAATCGCTTCAGTATGGCCGTACTTGATCCTCCGCCATTTTCAAATAAACAAGATTAATTACCGGGTTTAACTTATGCAGAAAAAAATTTCGGAAGACAACTAAACATTAATTCCAGGCCTACATCGTCTTTTCTGCCTTTGGTATATTGTATGATAGTATGATAGAATCCGTTTTGGGACAAAAGAATAGCTTTGAATGTAATCAAAACTATCAGGGACGCATGCTGGTTATTTATTCGATCCGAGGTTTAAATGAAGTCATTAAGAAAGGGGCTTGATGCCTATATGAATAGCTGCTATTCCCAGCGTTAACTGATAAGAGCGGATCTGTAAAAACCCCAATTCTTTAAAGATAGCAGTTAATTGATGTTGATCAATGAAAGAAAAAATAGAGTCATGAAGATATCGATAAGCATCGCGATCATGAACCAGTATTTTTCCTAGCGATGGGACCCAATAATGAAGGTGAATATTGTAAAATGTTCTCAAAACCATTGAACTCGGTTTCATTATTTCCAATGAGACCACCTGGCCTCCGGGTTTCGTAACTCGCTCTATTTCTTGTAGTAAAACCTTGGGATCGGCAGAATTACGGAGACCGTAAGCGATTGTGACACAATCAAAACTATGATCCGGAAAGGGAATTGCAGTTGCGTTGGCTTGAATGAGTTCAATTTTATTGGCCGAAATGTAGCTGTTAAGGCGTGACTTGGCAATACCAAGCATCGCTTCGGAAAAATCTAAACCAATAATCCTAGTTTGGGGCTTGGTTTTCCGGGCCAGCTCGTGGGTGACTGAACCTGTACCACAACAAGCGTCCAAAATTATCCCCCCATGGGGTATATTGATAAGTTTCAATAGCTGTCTACACCATAAATGATGAATTCCAAAACTCATCATCCAATTCATAAGATCATATTTTGCGGCAATGCTATTAAAAATTGCATGAACATAATTCTCTTTAGGTAGAGTAAAATCATAAACTTTTATCATAGATTGACCATTTTCATTTTTAATAAGAATATTCATAGGCTCATTAAAAGATACCGATAATTAAATAGTGTTAGTAACCTCATCGAATAGTTATTCCCAATTTCAAGAACACATTTCCATTTAAAAAAGTGATTGTCTCGACTACGGGATTTCAGCCGGTGGTGGTTGAGTTTATGAATTGGATTTTTTGTCTTTTATCGGGGTTCTGGTAGACATAAAAAGGAAGGGTCCAGAAAGCACGAACGATTTCACGATCAATTACTGAAGAAAACCGAAAGAGTACTTCCCGGTATAAGCAGGAAAATCGATTTCATTACCGAAGATTAACCGAAAACATTTCCAAAAAGAGTTCAGGACTAAAATTTTGAGTTACACTTGGGGGTATCGTATTGAAAAAATTATTGATTAAACAATTGTTTCGGGAAACGGCCGCATATTTAAACCAGGAGGTTACTCTCTCCGGCTGGGTGCGTACACTACGAGACTCAAAAACCTTCGGATTCATAGAACTCAATGATGGCTCCTTTTTTAGAAATTTGCAGGTTGTATTTGATGATTCTTTGGAGAATTTCTCCCAAATTGTAAAACTCTCTGTGGGATCGTCCATTGAAATTCAAGGTAAATTGGTTGAAAGTCCCGGCGCCAAGCAGCCTTTTGAATTGAAAGCGAATAAAATTACTATAGTGGGTACTTCTACACCTGATTATCCGTTACAAAAGAAGAAACATTCCTTTGAATTTTTAAGAACAATCGCGCATCTAAGGCCGCGTACCAACACTTTTGCAGCTGTTTTCAGGGTCCGTTCACTGGCTGCTTTTGCAATTCACCGTTTCTTTCAGGAACGAAATTTTGTATACGTCCATACTCCTCTTATCACTGGCAGTGACTGTGAAGGTGCCGGCGAAATGTTTCGGGTAACAACTCTAAATATGGAAAACCCGCCCAAAGACGAGTCGGGCAAAATTAATTACGGACAGGATTTTTTTGGCAAGGAAACCAATTTAACAGTCAGCGGCCAATTAAGCGGAGAAACTTTCTGCATGGCCTTCCGTAACATCTATACTTTTGGGCCGACTTTCAGAGCTGAAAAATCCAATACTCCCCGTCATGCAGCAGAGTTTTGGATGATTGAACCAGAAATCGCCTTTGCCGAGTTGGAAGATAATATGGATTTGGCTGAAGAAATGGTCAAGTACTTAATCCGTTATGTAATGGAAAATGCTCCGGAAGAAATGGAGTTTTTCAATAACTTTATTGATAATGGTTTGCTCGATCGATTAAACAACATTATCAATTCGGATTTTGGTAAAATTACCTATACGGAAGCTGTCGAACTTTTATTAAAAGAAAAAGTTGCATTTGAGTACCCAATCGAATGGGGAAAAGACCTGCAAACCGAACATGAGCGATATCTTACGGAAAAAATATTTAAAAAACCAGTATTTGTAATTAACTATCCAAAAGAAATTAAAGCTTTTTATATGCGCTTAAATGATGACCAAAAAACCGTAGCGGCTATGGATTTACTTGTTCCCGGAGTGGGGGAAATCATCGGAGGCAGCCAGCGCGAAGAACGGCTGGAAGTCATTGAAAACCGGATGAAAGAGTTAGGTTTATCAAAGGCTGATTACTGGTGGTATCTGGATACCAGAAGATATGGCGGAACCAAACATGCCGGATACGGACTAGGGTTTGAGAGAATCATTATGTATTTAACGGGTATGTCCAATATTCGAGATGTAATACCTTTTCCGCGAACGACTGGAGCGGCTGAATTTTAACATTCCGATTGAATCAAATGCAGCTGATTAAAAGGCGGATCCAACCATTTCCAGAAAAAGCCCAATCTATAATTACATTATAGAATGATTTTCTCAACCAAAGGGTTTCTGCAAGGAAGTAGTTGAGTTGAAAGAGCGTGATGGACTCGGTTAAGTCGATAAAGCAACATCACTTTGCTGAAGTCTGGAGTGTCTGGACGGCAAGCTTTTTAACAGCGCTGATGGGTTTTATTAATATTTTATCGGCCGTTACTCCAGCTTTGACTGAACGTTTTCGATTATTAAACCAATTTTTACCGCTCATCGTACGGCGTAGTGGACGTTTATCGGCTATTTTAGCAGGTTTTGCCCTGCTGTTACTTGCCGGTAAATTAAAACAAAGAAAAAGAGTGGCTTGGCTGCTTACAGTAATCGTTTTAATTATTTCAGCAGTCAGCCACATCATTAAAGGCCTGGATTATGAGGAGGCAATTTTAGCCATATCATTGGCGGCCTGGTTACTTACCGCTTACCCTCATTTTCATGCCCATTCCAATCCTCCTTCAATAAAACAAGGCTTAAAAATTCTTTCTTTTGCTTTATTGTTTACGCTGGCTTATGGCGTCGCCGGTTTTTATTTACTAGACCGGCACTTTAGCATTAATTTTGGTTTTTGGCAAGCCATCCAGCAAACGATTATCATGTTTGCTGAGTTTTATGATCCGGGTTTACAGCCAGTCACCGGATTTGGCCGCTTTTTCGCCGATTCTATTTACTTTGTTGGCGCCTCAACCATGGGATACGCTTTATTGATGTTGGTACGCCCGGTTTTTATTGAACATCCAGTTGACGATACCCTCCGGCGACAGGCCCGCAAAATTGTCGAAGCTTATGGGAAAACGCCCCTGGCCCGTTACACACTTTTTGATGACAAACTTTACTTTTTTACTCAGGAAGGAACTGCCATCGCTTATGTGGTCAAAGGGCGCATCGCTCTGGCGCTGGGTGATCCGATCGGACCGCCCGATGACTGCCTAAATGCCATCCTTAAGTTTACTAAGTATTGTAAGATAAACGATTGGCAATCAGCCTTTTACCAGACATTGCCGGATAATCTGAAACTTTACCAATCGGCAGGCTTTAACATACTAAGCATTGGTCAAGAGGCAATTGTGGATCTGGAAAAATTCACACTGGAAGGCAAAGCAGGAAAAGCTTTACGAACTCCTATCAATCGTTTAAACAGAGTCGGATATCATGCCGAAATGCATGAGCCACCCCTCGACGATGCCTTGATTCATCAATTAAAAGTTATCAGTGATGAATGGTTGACCGCCATGAAAAGCACTGAAAAAAGTTTTTCCCTTGGTTGGTTTGACTATAATTATATTCGTAACAGTTTGGTGATGACGATTACGGGCGAAGACGGTAACCATATCGCCTTTGCCAATGTTTTTCCGGAATACCAAAAAAATGAAATGACTGTTGATTTAATGCGAAAACAACAATATGCGGAACCGGGTACCATGGAATTTATGTTTGTATCCCTTTTTGAATGGGCCAAAGAAAAGGGATATGAAACCTTTAATCTTGGTTTATCGGCCCTTGCCGGAGTCGGCACGGGGCCCAAAGATCCGATTGTCGAGAAAGCGATTTATTATGTTTATGAGCATTTAAACCAATATTATAATTTTAAAGGCTTACATTCCTTTAAATCAAAATTTCAGCCAACCTGGGAACCTCGCTACCTGATTTATCCCGGCCCGGC
>JAEZKW010000149.1 GCA_023415375.1 Bacillota bacterium | reverse complement strand
CTTTTCCTTCGTGAACTTCGTATCTTCGTGGTGAAAATTTATTTTGACCTACACTCAGCCGGAATAAAATAAAAATGCCCTTTCCAAAAAGGATAGGGCATTTTATTTTATACTTTCAAGGAAGTTTAAACCAGTCAAACGGTTTGACACTCTTTACCGTCTCAGCCAACTCCACCCGTATCCCGGTTCCATCAGGAATTAATTTAAGTTGACCGATGTATTCATCATCACCGCGATACAAGTTCACCATGGTTTCATCCACTATTTTGGGATCCCGTACCAAAAAGCTGATAATACTTTTGCGCTGCCGAGGATCAATAATACAGCCCAGAGCTTTTTTGTCTTTTATGTAAAGGCCCAAACCATATTGATAACTTTTAAGATTGGCAGTTTTACTTTCACTGTTTTGAATTTGTTCCTGTAAACGAAGAATTTCTGCCTGTTTTTGAGCCAATTTGGCTTCATACGTTTTGGTAATCTGGTCGATTTGTTTCTGACCTTTCATTTGCAATCTTTGCAGTTTCTGATCGGTATTCTCAAGGTCAGCCTGTTCTTGAACCTGCACCTTAATCTTTTGAACCTCCTGATTAAAAGAATTTCGCAGGTTGCGAATTTCCCCTTTTTTGCTATCAAGTTCCTTATTTTTTATCATAAGTTCCTTGGCTTTGGTATCAAGCTCGGCACTTTTTTGATTGAGTTCCTTTTCCTTCTCCTTGGCTGCATTTAATGTTTCTTTTAAACGCAGATCCTCAAAATCGGAAATATCAATATTTACTTGCTTCGATTTAACCTCCAAATAGTGGGTGGTATATATCGTAGCGCCAATTAACATCAGAATAAAGCCAAAAAAAATAAAGTACGGTTTGATGTCGCGATTTTTCTTTGCTTTTGAAAACTCCTCTTCAAGAGAGTAAACTTTAGGTTGTTCATATTCAATCAGTAGATTTTTAAAAAAATGGTTTTTGCTGAAGTCTTCGGTCATTTTGTTTCTAGGTTCCATATCCCGCTCCAATTCTCAGGGGTTCTTCCGCTTCCTGTTCTTTTAATAAATTCCTCTGTGACCGGCAGGTGGGTTTGCCTAAAGAGTTGATGGGCTTCTTGCCATAGCCCTTGATAATACAAAGTTCGGGCCTGATTAAACCTTTCTAAGTTGATTCTTAATTCATCATTTAACCTTGTATACGGTATCGGCCAATAGATTTTTTGGCCAACTGTTTTTCCTTTGACCTGTACATTATCGATTTCCAAAAAATAAAAATCTTGCTCTGGCTGATTTTGTTCAATATCCCGTTTTATGTACTCGGAACAAATTACCGGAACCCTATAAAAACGGGTTAACCCCTCCAATCTGGAGGCGGCGTTAACATTGTCACCAATTACAGTATTGGTCATCCTTTCGTAAGAACCGATGTTTCCGTAAAATACATTCCCACCATCGATACCCACGCCCACTTCAACCAAAACAGCCCGGTATATCTGTTCTTCCTCCGGAGTTAAGCTCCCTTTGATCCGGACCATTTCTTCGTAACGGAGTCGCATTTCATCCCGTAACGTTTTGGCCACTCTTTGTATCTCATATCCCGCCAAAACTGCTTGATAAGACTTGTTAACCGGCTTTCCCTCTTCTTCAACTTGAACCCCAAATACAGCTAAAACAGCATCACCAATAATCGAACCAATAATACCGTCATATTGGAAAATAGCCCGGATGGCCCGTTGATAATGGAGATTTAAAACATTGATGATATCGGTTCCCAAGGTTTCAGTCATCGTGGTAAAGCTCTTAATATCGGAAAAAAGCACCGTCAATTCCTTTTGCTCCCCTTTTAAGAGGACAATTTTCTCACGATAAGCCTGGGTGGCAACATCTTTATTGACAAATCTCCTAAAAACCGTTAACAAATTATTGATACTGCTGGATAAAGAATTGAAAGCCATCCCCATAAAAGTAATATTGTCGTTGGTAGCCCCTTTAAGGGAAATCAATTCCAATTGTTGACTTTGAATCATCGTCATAATGGAGTCGGTAATAACACCAATAAAACGGGTAATGTGGCGGATAAAATAAATACCAATGATTGTGCAAATAAGGGTAATCAGTACGATAAATAGGGAAATATCCCGGAAAATAAGCCAGGAATCTTGATAGAATTCATTTAATTCCTCAGCCCGAATTAAAAATGCATCCCATTTGGGTATTCGCTTATAAACTCCATAATACTCTTCCCCATTAAACATAAAACTTAATGTACCATCGGAAATACCCTGCCTGGTTTTGGCAACGATTTTTTGTAAAGCTTTACCGTCTGCAAAGTAGTGCGCCCTGGGGATTTTTGAAGCTTGAAAAATAATGGGCGACCTTCGTAAATCATTAATTTTGACACCGAGTGTAATTGATTTCTTTTTCTTATTCTTAAACTGATGAAGGCCCCGGGCCTCAATGGCAGCCATTGAAGAACGAAATGCGATCGGGTCCCCGTTCGAATACTCATAGATGTCATATTGGGAATTGGAAAAATCATAAATCTCCTTCAAATCATTTACCAGAAGCTCTTTCATCATTTTAATCTGTTGAGCCCGGTTGAGGGTAAGATTCATATAATTGGATGTAAAACAGGCCACCAGGATTGAAATGGTAAAAATAATAATAATCCGGCTGGTAATTGAAGTAACTTTGGTGTTTCCGAAATTTGCGCGCGCGCGCGGGGAGTGATTTTGTTTTTTAGGCGCTTGGGACATTTTGGTAATCAATCCGTTTCTCAAAGATAAAAACCCTAAAAAAATGAATTAAGGCTGATAACTTAAACTTTAACTTGTTTTTTAACCAATTAATAATTTTACAATTTTTAACTCATTATTGGGTTGACCGAAGCACAAATGATCTCGTTATCAATATTTTCTAGGCAAAACTAATATTTTATATACAACACATTTTCATAATTTCCCTTCAAAAAAAATAATAATTATCCAAAAAAATAATTCTTTGCCAACGCCAACAAACAAAAATACCCTGGAATCCAAGACAAGCTAATATAGTGGATTCTCAGGGATTTTAAATTTTTATCAAGATAATTTTAACCAAAAACTTTCAAACAGCAAAACAAGCAACCATATGCCCGGAGGCAACTTCCCGTAATTCTGGGGCAGCCTCGGAACAACAAGGTTTCGCCAATCTACAGCGGGTTCTGAAACGGCAACCGGGCGGAGGATCGACCGGGCTCGGCACATCGCCTTCCAGCACAATACGGTGGCGGGATGCTTCCAAAATCGGATCAGCAATCGGTACAGCTGATAATAAAGCCTGGGTGTACGGGTGCAAGGGATTTTTAGCTAGTTCGCCTGCGTCTGCAAGTTCAACCAATTTCCCCAGATACATTACTGCAATTCGCCTACTGGTATGTCGGACCATTGAAATATCGTGAGCTATAAAAAGATAAGTGAGGTTCATTTCCGCTTGAAGTTTTTCAAGTAAATTGATAATCTGAGCCTGAATCGAGACATCCAGAGCCGATATCGGTTCATCACAAATAATAAACTCCGGTTCCACGGCGAGTGCTCTGGCAATCCCAATCCGCTGGCGCTGGCCCCCCGAAAACTCATGGGGAAAACGGGAAGCCTGTTCTTTACTGAGACCTACTAAATGTAATAATTCATGAACCCGATTTAAGGCTGCCTTTCCAGAGGCGATTCCGTGAATCGCTAGAGGTTCCTTTAGTATTTCCGCCACAGTCATCCGGGGATTTAATGATGAATAGGGGTCTTGAAAAATCATCTGCATCCGGCGCCTGTAAGGCAGCATTTGTTTTTCGGGCAACTGTAGAATATTTTGTCCTTGAAAAATTACTTCTCCGCCATTTGCTTCATAGAGCCGGATCAGGGTCCTTCCGATGGTCGTCTTGCCACATCCTGACTCTCCGACCAAACCCAAGGTCTCCCCTTTATGAATTGCAAAGCTGACATCATCGACAGCTTTCAAACAAGATTTCCCCCGGGCGAAAGATCCTCTGGCTATTGTAAATGATTTCTGCAAATGTTTTACTTCGATGAATGGTTGATCGTTTTGGGCATGAACATTCATAAGGCCACACTCCCTTCCTTGGAATGTTCGACTTTTGGCGCTCTTGCGTCAAGCAACCAGCAAGCGGCTAGATGTTGAGCGCACTCATGTGTGGGATTAATTTCAAAATCCGGCGGGGTTTCCTTTTCACATATCCTCATGGCATACTTGCAACGAGGGGCAAAACGGCAGCCCGGCGGTGGAACCAAAAGATCTGGCGGCTTGCCCCAAATCGGTGTAAGCTTTTTCTTTTGATTTTCTGCCACATCCAAACGGGGAATTGCCCCGAGTAACCCCCAAGTATAAGGGTGTTTGGGCCCGTAATAAATATCTCCGATTGAACCTCGTTCCACGACCTTCCCGGCATACATCACCAGCACTTTTTGACAAAGCCCGGCAACTACGCCTAAATCATGGGTTATTAAAATAATGGCTGAATTTGAAGTTTCCCTTAAACTTTTCATTAGCTCCAGGATTTGCGCTTGAATCGTTACATCAAGCGCTGTAGTCGGTTCATCAGCAATTAAAATTTTAGGTTCGCAGGCCATCGCCATGGCAATCATGACCCGCTGGCGCATACCACCGGAAAATTGATGGGGGTATTGATAAAATCTATCTTCAGCCGCAGGGATTCCCACCATTTTTAGCAGCTCAATCCCTCGGGCAATAGCCTGTTTCTTGGATAATTTCCTATGAAGCATCAAACTTTCAATCATTTGTTGTTCAATGGAAAGGACCGGATTTAAGGAAGTTAATGGGTCTTGAAAGATCATTCCGATCTCGTTGCCACGGACAGCGCACATTTCTTTAGGGGATAACTTGGTTAAATCTTTGCCATTCAAATCAATATGGCCATCTACGATTTTACCAGGTTCTTGTAATAAACCCATAATTGATAAAGCCGTGACACTTTTCCCGCAGCCGGATTCGCCGACCACAGCCAGGGCTTCACCGCTTTGGAGCTGAAAACTAACGTCATCGACCGCTTTTACTTCCCCGGCATACGTATAAAATGAAGTCCGTAAATTTTTCACATCCAGTAAACTATTCATCATCCCATCCCCTCACTTCCGCATCCGCGGATCCAAAGCGTCCCTTAATCCGTCTCCAAGAAAATTGAAGGCGAGCATAATGATACAAATCATACAGGCCGGGAAAAAGAGCTGATATGGAAAGGATCGTAATCCACTGATGGCATCCGAAGCCAACATTCCCAAAGAAGCCTTGGGAGCTCCGATACCAAGACCGATAAAGCTTAAAAAGGCTTCGGTGAAAATGGCTTGCGGAATATTGAATGTGGCCGTCACTAAAATGGGTCCAATCGTATTAGGAATCAAATGCCTCAGGATAATCCGCATTCGCCCGGCCCCAATGGCCTTGGCGGCCAAAACATAGTCCTGCTCCTTAAGGCTTAAAACCTCGGCGCGTACAATCCGGGCCATGCTAAGCCAATAAGTGATTCCAATCGCAATAAGGATATTTTGCAGGCCGGGTTTTAAAACGACCATTAATAAAATAACCCATAATAACAAAGGAATTGCGTAGAATATATCTACAATCCGCATCATGATATTATCGACTTTGCCGCCGACAAGCCCTGAGAAACCTCCGAATAAAACACCAATGGTCAGACTGATAATCGTTGCAAAAATTCCCACGATTAATGAGATCCGGGTTCCATAAAGGCAACGCACCAGTAAGTCCCGCCCGACATTGTCCGTTCCAAACCAATGTTCCACCGAAGGGGGGGTATTTTGAAAAATTAAATCTTGTTTGGTGTAAGAATACGGTGATATAACGGGACCCAGAATCGCAATGAGAAAGATAAACGAAATAATAAAAAGCGAAATAACCGCTCCCTTATTTTGTTTTAAACGGCGCCAGGCATCTTTCCAGTAACTGGTCTCCGGCCTTTCGACTCCCTCTTCCACAAAATCCAATGAATCTTGCCGTACTATCGGTTCAAATGCACGAGAGTCATCCACTTCTCATTCCTCCTTGGACGCCAGTTTGATTCGGGGATCGATAACGGCATAAACGATATCAACCGCTAGATTGAGCAGCAGCAATATACTGGCGTAAAAAACCGTTAAACCCAGGATTACAAAATAGTCGCGATTATAAATACTGTTGACAAAGTAATTACCAAGACCCGGGATCGCAAAAATTCTTTCAATCACAAAGGTACCTGTCAACAAATTGGCCAGCATAGGCCCTAAAACAGTAATGAATGGAATTAGCGTATTTTTCAGCACATGCCGAAATACGACCGTTGCTTCGCTAAGTCCTTTGGAGCGGGCGGTACGGATATAATCTTGCGATAATACTTCAAGCATACTGGAACGAATCAACCGCGCAAAAAATGCCAAAGGAAGAGCTGATAAGGCCAGGACCGGTAATACCAAATGGGCCGGAGTACCCCAAAGTGCTGCCGGGAACCATTGCAATTTGTAGGCGAAACAGTATTGCAAAAGAGTTGCGGCAATGAAACTCGGAATCGAAACTCCAACTATTGCAACTAACATCACTAAGTTATCCTGCCATTTGGAATGCCGCAAGGCTGCCAAAATACCGGCTGGAACCCCTAAAGCTACCGCCACTAAAACGGCCAATAACCCTATGGCTGCAGAAACCGGAAAACCTTCCCGTATCAAATCATTCACTGAGGAGTCAGGATACTTATAGGACGGACCTAAATCCAAATGAATGATTTTCTTCATGTAATCGAAATATTGCTGCCAAAGGGGATCGTTTAGGTGGTAATGCTCCCTGATATTTTGGGTAATCTGTGCAGAAACTGCCTTTTCCTGATCAAAAGGCCCCCCTGGAATCGCATGCATTAAAATAAAAGTGATCGTAATGATCAATAATAATGTGGTCAAGGCAGAAATCAAACGATCCAAAGCATACCTAGCCATTGTTTCACTCCCCTATTCAAAGCAACAAACTTTCTAGGAAAACGCCTTTTCCGAAAAAGAAAAGGCGTAAAATTCAATCATTTAAAATACTACTGAAAATACTTTTTTATCTCTTGTGTCTTTGGCACCTTGGTGCCGCTGTCTCTGTGGCCAATTAAATTAGCCACAGAGGCACAGAGTTCACAGAGGATTTTCATCCTTTTAGGCTGCTTATTTATGAGCACCAATCGTAACTCTCGAAAAGTCGACCAAACCGACGGCGGAATAATGGACCCCTTTGACCCACGGCTTGATAATATAGGGCCGGGTATAAAAATAAATCGGAATAATCGGCATTTGACTCATCAAGAATTTCTCCGCGTCGTGCATGGCTTGATATCGAGCCTTGGTATTAAGAGTCGTTTTGGCGGTATCGATTAATTTGTCATATTGAGGATTTGTCCAACCGGTAAAGTTGTTACCATTACCGGTAGCCCAGAGATCAAGGAACGTCATAGGATCAACATAATCACCCATCCAACTGGAACGGGCAATTTGGAAATTTCCTCCACTGCGGGATTGTAAGAAAACTTTTGATTCCTGATTTACCAACGTGATGTTGATACCCAATTTATCATGCCACATCTGTTGAATCACTTCAGCAATCTGTTTGTGAGTCTCATTGGTATTATATAAAATCTCAATCGTCGGAAATTTTTTAATATCGGAATAACCCGCTTCCGC
>JAEZKW010000106.1 GCA_023415375.1 Bacillota bacterium | reverse complement strand
CCAGATCAATTTCATTACTGCCGGAGGTTGCCCGGGCTTTTGCAATTTCTTGTTTTAGACGCTTAGCCGATTTTAAAATCGGGTTTAAAGTATGGTATGAAAACCAAAATAAAGTTTTACCTGGTTGATATCCATGCGATAATAAGAAACTAAACATACCACCCACTTTTGGCTCTTTAAAAATGTACCCCGGAGTACCGAAAGTAGCACGGGCGTTACTCACAATACCGTGGACTAATAGTAACGGTTTCATATAGCTCCTTTTTTAATAACTTTAACTATGATTCGATAATGAACAATCATCACCTGCCGAAATTGGTACAGCCTTCCATCTAAAGTATTCATGCTAACCTAAAAGGAAAGTACCAAGAAATGCTGAACTGATCCTAATATTCGAATCCAAGAAAACCCCGTAAACAAATGCAGGGACCACAACTATAGTCTATGCATAAACTATAGCTGATAGGATTTTAGCTTACTTTTGGAGGAGATGACCTGATGTATTATAATGCCTATCCTGTCTCAATTATAGAACGGAAAATCGAGAACACCCGGATTCAGATGAAGTTCCCTGAGATACAAGGACTTAGAAATTCGGAAATTCAGCGAAGAATTAATGATAAAATTCAAGATACCGTCTATAAGACTATCTGGAATCAAGGTTTTGACAAAGACACAGCAATCATCATAACCGGAAATACTCAAATTAGTTTAAATCGAGCGGGGATTTTAAGTATTGTTCTACGAATGCGTTTTGAGGGCGGTTTGATTACAACCGGATATCCGAAGATAAAAGCACTCACATTTAATCTTCAAAATGGTGAAGTATATAAATTTGAAGATTTGTTTAAAAACGGCAGCGATTACATTGAACGCATCAATAAAATCGTCAAGCGGCAAATCGTAGAACAAGACATCCTACTGCTTAAAAAATTTAAATCGATTGAACGCGACCAAAGGTTCTATTTATCTACCGATGCGTTAATTGTTTATTTCCCACATAGCGAATACACTTCCGATAATTTTGGAATTCTAGAGTTCGCAATTCCTTATCAGGAGATTCGAGACCTAGCCTATGAAAAAGGACCTTTACCCAAGATGGAAGCTCAGAAATTATCCATTAGCGAAATTGATAACGGAAAACCCATCCAATTGACGAAGAATACATTATTGGAGTTATCGTTGCAGACCAACCCCAGCACCGGGTACACCTGGCAATACATCCAAAAACCAAACCCCGAAGTAATTCGAGAAATGCGTCATTTTTTATTACCGCAGGGCAAAAACCCCGGTTCACCATCTCTGGAATATTGGCAATATAGTCCAGTCGGCGTTGGCATGACCCAAATTGGATTAGAATACAAGCGTTCATGGTCAAAAGAACCCCCGCTTAAAACATTTACTGTAAATATCATTATTTCCTAAAACACAAATTTCATTACTATTGACATAACCTAAATTCTTTCATACAATAATATATGAACAGTTATTCAAATGTTCAATTACTCACGTAAAGAGGAGCACTCATGGCGGATTCTAATGAGATTTTAACCTGCAATTGTAATGTAATTCATCTGGATACGATCAATCAGGTCAAGGAAAAAATGCCCCTTGAAGAAAACCTGTATGATTTGGCGGAACTTTTTAAAGTATTCGGTGATACCACCCGGATCAAAATTCTCTGGGCGCTTGCTGAAGCGGAAATGTGCGTTTGTGATGTCGCCTCTCTTCTTAACATGACCCAGTCAGCCATCTCACACCAACTCCGGGTACTCAAGCAAGCCAGGCTTGTCAAACACAGAAAGGACGGTAAAATCGTCTACTATACCCTTGATGATGAACATGTCAAACAAATTTTTAATCAAGGCTTGACCCATATTAATGAAAAATGATTTCCAAGTGACGAAAGAAGGGCAAAAATGACGACAAAAATCGATCAAGAATTAACACCGGAATGTTCCTGTTGTTCATGTTGTGAAACGAGAGAACAATCCTGTGGGGAAGAACCAGGGATTGATCGCTTCAAAGTAATCAGTGTAAGCATCGGAATCGTCCTTTTTCTAGCAGCGCTTTTTCTGAAGTTTCCCTTTTCAATCAAATTAATCTTATATATCATAAGTTATCTGTTAATTGGCGGCGATATCTTGCTATATGCTGTTCGCAATATTGCCAAAGGACAAATATTTGATGAAAACTTTTTAATGAGTTTAGCAACGATGGGTGCTTTGGCCATTGGCGAATATCCTGAAGCCGTAGCGGTTATGCTTTTTTATCAGGTCGGTGAGTTCTTCCAGGAAAGAGCTATCCATCGTTCACGGCGTTCCATAACTGCCTTAATGGATATCCGGCCCGACTTCGCTCACCTGAAACAAAATGGTGAAATCAACCGAGTCTCTCCTGAAGAGGTTCATACCGGCGATATTATCATTGTTAAACCCGGCGAAAAAGTACCGCTCGATGGAAAAATCATTGAGGGTAGCTCCTTACTGGATACTTCAGCGCTGACCGGCGAGTCGGCCTTACGGGAAGTGGCTGCAGGTCATGAAATATTATCCGGTTCTATCAATACAAACGGACTCCTCACTGTGGAAGTCACCAAAGAGTTTAGTCAATCTACGGTATCCAAAATATTGGATTTGGTCCAAAACGCCGGGGCTAGAAAGGCCCAAACCGAAAACTTTATAACCAAATTCGCCAAATACTACACGCCGGTTGTGGTTTTTACTGCTGTCGCCTTGGCTTTGATCCCTCCCCTCATAATCCCCGGTTCCTCCTTTGGGGTATGGATCAACCGGGCTTTGGTATTTCTAGTCGTTTCCTGTCCTTGCGCCTTAGTAATCTCTATTCCTTTGAGTTTTTTTGGTGGTATCGGTGGAGCCTCCAGAAGCGGAGTTTTGATCAAAGGCAGTAATTATTTAGAGGCACTGAATAATGTAGATACTGTCGTTTTTGATAAAACAGGGACTTTGACGAAAGGTGTTTTTCAGGTAACCAAGATTAACAATAGCAGTAGTTTCTCTGAAGATAGTTTGCTGGAGTATGCCGCCTGCTCTGAAAGCTATTCCAACCATCCCATTGCTCTCTCAATTCGTAAGGCTTATGGGAAGGATATTAACCAGGAATTGATCTCCGATTATTCCGAAATATCAGGCTATGGTGTCCGGGCGTTCGTTAAAGGAAAAACCATTCTGGCCGGTAATGACCGGCTCATGGAAAAAGAGGCTATTCCTTATGAAAAAGTGCCGGATGCCGGGACAATAGTTCATGTTGCTGTTGATGGCGCTTATGCCGGATATATCGTTATATCCGATGAAATCAAACAAGATAGCATGAAAACGATTATCGGGCTAAGGGCACTTGGAGTTCAAAAGCTGGTAATGTTAACCGGGGATAGTCAGGTGGTCGGAGAAATCGTCGGGAACCAATTGGGAATGGACCAAATTTACACTGAACTTTTACCGGACCAAAAGGTGGAAAAACTCGAAAAATTAGGGCGGGAAAAACTCTCTACCAAAGGAAAACTGGTATTTATGGGAGATGGCATAAATGATGCCCCAGTCCTCGCCCGCGCCGATGTTGGTGTGGCTATGGGTGGTATTGGTTCAGACGCGGCGATCGAAGCTGCCGACATTGTTCTGATGACCGATGAACCATCCAAAATTGTAACTGCTATTAAAATTGCCAAACGGACTCGCCTGATTGTTACTGAGAATATATACCTGGCGCTCGGAGTCAAGGGTATTGTGTTATTTTTGGGCGCCTTGGGCGTAGCCAACATGTGGGAGGCTGTATTTGCCGATGTCGGGGTCGCTTTATTGGCAGTTTTAAACGCGATGCGGGTAATGACGTTCAGAAATTTATAAAAAGTTTAGAAACCGTCAAAAGCATAAAAGGCATAACTAAAAAGCTTCACTACCCATGGTTAATAAACAGTGAAGCGAAACTTTGGCAAATGTATGGAATCTTTTAAAAGGTTCCATACATTTGCTTTTTAGCGCCGCAAACCGGACAGTTATCCGGAACCAACCATCGTATATCCGCAAATCAGGCAGATATTTACTTCTACAAATACTCTAGATATAAAGAAAGAGCCCGCTTCAATAATGCCGGCCGTTTCTTATCCCGAGTAGATTTCATTTACCGGATAATTTTTCAATGATTTCTTCGACCTCTTCAGTTCCTTTGGCATAAAACGATTCTTCCGCAGGTTCCAACTGTTTCAGCAGTCTCAGAAATTCACCGGCGTGAATCCGTTCCTCATCGGCGATATCTTTCAATACGGCAACCGCCAGTTGATTATCGGTTGACTCTGCAAGTTGCATGTACAACTGGATTGCTTCATATTCTGCCGCAACCATGAATCGTATCGCCCGGACCAGTTCGGCATCGTTTATCTTGCGTTCATAGGCAATCCCGGCATAAGGGGTACCAAATTCAGGCATTCCAGCTCCTCCTTTCATAAGTGAATGGTTTACAGGATATTTATTCCAAAACCAATGATACCAATAAAATTTATCAGAGTCAAACATTCTTTCCTGCAATTATGTCTTTATAATCGTTCTCCCCGAAGCGCCTTTTTATACGATAGCTTAACCCAGTTTTTCTCTTTCCAATACTGGTATCTTTTCCCGATCCTAAATCATAATGGCCAAGCATTATTTTTCATGGCATCAACAATTAATGATGCATTCAAAGAGAAACGCCAACGCGCTATCAATGACAATAACAAAAAGGGGCAAAAAAATTTCTTATATTGTCAATGTTTCTCAGTCTGATTAAAAAATCCATTTTTGGGCAGGAATCGATTTACTGAAAGTAGAATTAACAAATTTGCAATATAATAAGGAGATTTACCGAATGCGCTATCATTTTAAATATGGAATCATCATTATACTATTTGCATTAGCTGCCCATGTACAGGCTCCGATTTACGCGGCTGTTCCGTTACAAGCAGGTTCCAAAGGTGAACAGGTCCGGGAAGTTCAAAACTACTTGTATCAATTAAAATACTTGCGAACTGCCCCCACCGGGTATTATGGGGCTTCGACTACGGAAGCGGTCCAATCTTTCCAATTAGAAAACCATCTACAACCCGATGGGAAAGTTGATCAATACACCCTGGAAGTTTTGGAGGCTACTTTTAATGATCGGAACCAAGCTGTTCAATATATTGTGGCGGACGGTGATACTTTGTCATCCATTGCCGCCAAATTCAATTCATCCGTTGCCGAAATCCTAGTAACAAATAAATTGCATGATAATCAAATTTCGGAAGGGCAAAACATTTTAATCCCAATCGGACGTTATCGGCAGATTGCTTCCCGTGGCGGTAACCGCGGGGTTCAAGAGGTTCCCTGGTCGCTCATGAATCAATTGTGGAGCCGGGGAGAAGTCGTAAAAGTCACTGATGTTTCTTCCGGAAAATCTTTTGAAGTTAAGCGCTATGGTGGGGTCTATCACGCGGATGTCGAACCCATGACCAAACAAGATACCGAGACAATGCTAGATATTTACGGTGGACACTGGAGCTGGGATCGCCGGGCTGTGATCATCGAATGCCATCACTTATATATCTCCGCTTCCATGAACGGAATGCCTCATGGCGGCAAGACAATTCAAGGCAATGGCTTTCGTGGCCAGTTTTGTATTCACTTCTTGGGCAGCCGGGTCCATGTAAGCGGTAAGGTAGACTCAACTCATCAATCAATGGTCGAAGAGGCATTAAATGCCAATGTTCCTGACGATGAAGAAAATTAATCTTTTTGATCTCAAACGCCTAAAAATAGAGGCTGTCTCAAAAGTACTTTAAAATCAATGAGATATACAATATATTGCTCCAATGAATAAGCAAATGTGCATATATTGTATACCTCTATCAGGCGTGCGCTTGCGCACGAATTTTCTTTTGAGACAACCCCTTTCTAATTTACTGCAATTTCAAACGTCAGTTCAAATTTATTTTTTATAGTAGGTCTCTTTCAGCGGCAATGAGGCACGGAATTTACCGTCAAACCGGTAATACGCATGAGAACAAGCCGGGGCAGTCGGGATTAAGCATAACTCGCCGACTCCTTTGGCGCCAAATGCATATGGCAGTTTTTCACCTTTGGACTGTACAAGTTTAACCTCAACCATAGGCGCCTCGGGAGCCCGCATTAAACCGAGGGTACCGAATTTCACTTGAGGATAGCCGTTCTTAACCGGAAAATCCTCGGTTAAGGCGAACCCTAAACCCATAATGATTCCACCCTCTATTTGACCTTCGACTGATTGGAGGTTGACCGGCGTACCGACATCGTATGCTGCAACGACCTTTTCTACTTTCCCCTGATCATCCAAAACAACAACTTGGGCTGCATAACTATAACTGATATGACTAACCGGGAAGTCCTTTGGCGAACCCATCGGATCGGTGACAGCTGAAAATTCACCATAGAACTCCTTTCCTTCTAACTCTGAAAGCGTTTTACCTGCTTTTAACTCTCTACCAAGTTTTTCGGCAGCCCGCCTTGTCGCTTCGCCGGTCAGCACTGTCTGTCTTGAAGCGGTGCTTGTTCCGGCATTGGGTGTGCGTATTGTATCCGGGCGTTCGTGATAAATGAGGGCCGGATCGAGTCCCGTTTCATTACATACCATTTGAGTGCACATCGTAGCGATTCCTTGACCCATACAGGCCGCGGAAGTCCTGATATGGACAATTCCATTTTCTACGGAAAGTATGCAACGTCCGATATCTTTCAACCCCACACCTGTCCCGCTATTTTTGAAGGCGCAGGCAATACCGGCATAAGGATGAGTTTCATAAACCTCCTTAACCGCTTCCAGACATTCGGCCATTGCGCAATTGGGATCGGCGATCTGCCCGTTCGGCAGTATTTGCCCCGGACGGATTGCATTCCGGTAACGTATTTCCCAGGGAGAAATCCCGACCATTTCCGCTAGCAAATTAATATTGTTCTCCGTTGCAAAACAGCTCTGAGTCACACCGAAGCCACGATAAGCCCCACCAACTACGTTGTTGGTATAAACCGATATGCCAAGAATGTCGATATTCTGATAATTATAAGGACCGGCCGCATGAGTACATGCCCTTTGCAAAACAGGGCCACCTAGAGAAGCATAAGCACCGCTATCGGCGATTAAAATGGCTCTCATTGCGGTCAAGATACCTTTTTCATCACAGGCGGTGGTAAACTCCATCTCCATAGCATGACGTTTGGTATGATAATTGAGACTTTCCTGACGTGAAAATTTAACCTTCACGGGCTTTTTAATATACCAGGCCATCAACGCCGCATGGTGCTGAACACTCATGTCCTCTTTGCCCCCGAATCCGCCGCCTACCAGTTTCGATTGACAGTGGACCTTTTCTTCGGGGATACCCAACATGTGGGAGATTTCATGTCTTTCATCATAAACCGATTGAGAACCTGTAAAAAGCAGCAAGCCGTCGTCCCCATCCGGCATGGCAATAGCACACTCCGGCTCCATAAAGGCATGGTCGGTAAAAGGTGTTTTATATTTACGGGTTACAACATACTTGGAATTCTTGAGAGCCTCGTCGACATTGCCGCGTCGTAGCACTTCTTTGCGCAAGATGTTACCTCGTTCGTGAATGAGAGGCGCATCCGCCTTCAGGGCGTCGGTAGGAGAAGTGACTGGTATAAGTTCAGTGTAATCGACTTCAATCAGGGATATTACTTCATCCAGTGTTTCCTTGTGATTGGTAGCAACGAGTGCAAGAGCATCACCAATATAGCGGGTTGTTCCACCTTCACCAATCATTACATCCCAATCCATCACCAGATGTCCAATTTTCTTATTGGGTACATCCTTTTCAGTGAGGATGCGGACACAATCAGGATGGGCCAGTGCTTTACTTATATCAATTTTATTAACAATAGCCCGTGGATATTTGGAACGTAACGCTTTAGCGTAAATCATGCCGGGAACGACAATATCATCTACGAACTCACCCGTTCCTAAAATCTTTTCCTCTGCATCCACCCGCTTGAAACGTTTATTAAGGGGCGCTTCTGTTTCACGGGGTGGAATAGGCAGATTATTGCGAAAGAAGTTGGCAGCATTTAAAATTGCTTCTTCGATCTTAACATAACCAGTGCAACGGCAAAGATTGCCCTTGATAGCCTCTTTGACCTGAGCGCGGGTGGGATTCAAGTTATTATCAAGCAAACTCTTAGCCGAAATCACCATACCCGGGATGCAATACCCGCATTGAACCGCGCCCGCTTCCGAAAAGCAGTGCACATATACTTCTTTTTCCCGTTCTGACAGTCCTTCAACCGTAACCACGGATTTACCATCTAATGAGGAAACCTTTGGAATACAAGCTTTCACTTTTTTGCCGTCAATTAATACCGTGCAGGTACCACAGGCGCCTTCACTACAACCATCCTTGACTGAGGTTAGGCGTAAATCATCCCTTAAGAACGTCAAAAGCTTCTTATCCTGCTTGGTTTCAATCCGCTCACCGTTGACTGTAAATGTAAACATGACAATCTCCTTCATGTATATGGTTACTCGTTATTGGTTATTAGCTATCAGCTATCAGCTTCAAACCCACTGCCAACTGTATCATATATTATACTATACAAAGCAAAAATGAATCTACATTATTCGGCTGGCAAGAAAGAAAAAGATCTATTTAAACTGCATTTTATATAATCCGGCGTAAATTCCATTTCGCGCCAGTAAACTTTCGTGGTCACCCTCTTCAGCAATGCCCTCTGCAGTTAAAACCAGAATCCGCCGAGCTTTACGGATGGTTGAAAGCCGGTGGGCAATCACAAAGGTCGTTCTCCCCTTAGCTAAAGTCTCCAGCGAATCCTGCACCACTTTCTCGCTCTCGTTATCCAAAGCTGAGGTGGCCTCATCAAAGATCAGGACCGGAGGGTTTTTTAAAAACACCCTGGCAATAGAGAGCCGCTGTTTTTGACCACCGGAAAGCTTAACCCCCCGTTGGCCGATGTCGGTATCATAACCTTCCGGCAATTCCATAATGAAATCATGGGCATTGGCATTCTTGGCTGCAGTAATGATTTCCTCATCGGTAGCTTCCGGCTTGCCGTAGCGGATATTATCCATTACCGATCCTGCAAAAAGGTAAACCTCCTGTTGAACAATGCCGATATTGCGGCGCAACGATTTAAGCTTGATTTCACGGATATCCCGGCCATCCAGGGTAATGCTACCCGATGAGACCTCATAAAAGCGGGGAATCAGACTGCATAAGGTGGTCTTGCCCACTCCGGACGGACCAACTAAAGCGATATATTCACCGGCTGTAACCCTAAGATTGATTTGTGACAAAACCTCAGTGGTATTTTCCCGGTAGTGAAAAGATACATTACGAAACTCAATATCGCCTTGAACAGTTTTTAATGTAACGGCATTCTTGATGTCGGCAATATCAGGAGCAATCGATAACACTTCATAAAAACGGTCGAAGCCGGAGATCCCGTTTTGAAACTGCTCGCCGAAATTAATCAACTTCTTGATAGGCTCTAAAAACACATTAATGTACAACAAGAAAGTCAACAAATCGATTGGGTGGATCTTCCCATGGCCAATCAAAAAGGCTGCAGTAACCACTAGGACGACATAAATCAAAGAACTAAAAGCGTTAATTCCACTATTGTAGCGGCCCATATATTTATAACTATTTTTCTTGGTCTCCACAAACCTTTGATTATTTTCCCGGAATTTCTTAAGCTCCAAATCTTCATTGGCAAAAGATTTGACAACCCGCACACCGGAAATGCTCTCTTCAGTCCCAGCGTTAATCTCTGCGATTTTCTCGCGGTTTTTCCGAAAGGCGCGCCGCATCTGGCGGTTATAATAATAAGCAAACAGCCCCATTGGCGGAATAAAAATAAAGATGACCAAAGTTAGTAAAAAATTAATCCGGCATAGGATACAAAAGGCCCCGACTAATTTCGTTAACGATATCAGGACATCTTCCGGACCATGATGATATAGCTCGGTGATCTCGAATAAATCATTGGTAATTCTGGACATAATCTGGCCGGTCTTCTGATTGTCGTAATAATTGAAGGATAACTTCTGAAGATGGTTAAAAATTTCGTTACGCAGGTCATACTCCATCCGGGCTCCCATAATGTGCCCGCAGGTGGTGATGTAGTAGTTACAGAAAAACTCCACAATGACCATGCCCAGCATTAATAGAGCCAATTGCCAGATAATCGGATCAGGCGACGCATTGATGACTGAGGCGGCGTCGTTCTTCAATAAAATATTGGTAATATGGCGAATGATCAGCGGAAAGGCCAGACTGATTCCTGCCGCCGTAAAAGCACATCCCAGGTCCGCCAAAAAGGTTCCCATATAGGGGCGGTAGTAGGATATAAACTTTTTAAATTTGGATTCCATGCTAGATTCTCCCGTGCAATTTCATTTGCGAATATGAATAGATTACCACGGAAATACTTTCGGGGCAAGGGAGGAGACATGGGCAAAAAACGCCGCAGTTATTCACTTACCTGCCGGCCTTACTATGTATGGTGGGAAAGTCGAAGATCAAACACTACTATTTTTTCTTTAATTCTAAAACTATTTTTGCTAACCTACTCTTTAGTATCTCTTCCTTTTTAGCGCTGGTTAACTGCTTGAGTATTAATGATTTTAACCCGCCCTTTGACCCCAAATTCCTTTTCAACGTCAAAGGGAAATTCTATATAAGCTCCACCACTGCCAATTTCAGATTCATTTATGATTGATTCAA
>JAEZKW010000077.1 GCA_023415375.1 Bacillota bacterium | reverse complement strand
TCCTGATTGTCATCAATATCAACCTGTTTCAAATAATCGGCGAATAGTTTCTGAACCGAATCGGGAGCCGTTACAATCAAAGAGTTTTTATCGGTCAGCAATACGAAGTTTTGCCTGGAAAATATGGCCGGCAGCGTATTAAGGAGTACATCGGCCTTAACGTACTTGATAGGATAGACTCTAACCGTTGTAAATTCAGAGTTTTCAGGCCGCACGGTCATTCCGTCGCCAATCATGTAAATATTATCTTGCAATTTATAAGTGTAAACAGTCCCTTTAAAGAGATAGTCGAGGGCTTGTTCAAAGGAGAGTTTATGAAGCCGGACATTGTTCACGGTCCAATTGACCTGTGCCAGGATCACCAGGTCCAAATTGGCTTTGCGGGCCATTTCTCCAATCACGGTCGCTAATGAGGCGGACTGGACCTCTACATCAAACAACTTATTTTTGCTATCATAATTTAGGTTCATATTTTGGCCGCCTGGACCTTGATTGGCAGCCCGGGCGATCCGCCAGGCTTCTCCGGAATTCATTAATTGCAGATTATTGGCATTGCAAAGCAGGGTCAAGGCATCGGGTAAGGGAAGGCTTTGCAAAAAGATACTGATATTCATATTTAGATCCTGATTGGGTACTACCGAAACCCCGGTTTTTTCGGTAATAACCCGGGCCAGACTTGCCAGGGGCACATTTTGAGCATCAATGGAAAGCAGGTTGTTTTGATAGTTGACTGTAAAGTCTTGTTGACTCGTATTTTTTTTGCGGATAAAAGTAACCGCGCCATTTTTTTCTGCCATACAGTTCGCTTGAATCAAAATCGATTCCAGAGCATTTTGGAGTGGAATATGAAGCAAACGAATCGTGATTCGGTCTTTCAGAGTCGGATCCGGGACCAGATTCATTCCGGTTTTTTGAGAGATGATTTGAAATAGTTGTAGGACTTTTGCATCCTTAGCCTCAACCGACAACGCGTTGTCGGTATACTCCACATTTAAAACGGCATTATCGATTTGCGTGATTTGATAGACGTTGTTTTGTTTGATATATCGGAGGTTACTGGACTCTGCAATGATATTTAAAGCATCATCGAAAGTGACTTTGGTTAAATGAATCGTAACCGTACCACCAACCTCATTGTCAATTAAAAAGTTGGCCCCATTTTGAGCGGCCAATGCCCGAAGCACATCTTTGACATCGGCGTTTTTAAAGTCGAGGTCAATGAGTTTTTTAGGCCCACAGTACGCAACTGAGGTCAGAAATATAGCAAATATAATAAGTCCAATGATGTGCGCACGTGCGCGACGGACTTTCGAAAGTCTTAACATTTTTGCACCATTTTCTAATTTTTTTTATAACCAACTGGAATATTCTTCAAAATTAAATTTTCTCCTCCAATTTAGAACCAATAAAATTATATGTTTAATATTTTTTTTGCTGTGAAGGAAAACTCAACTATCTCAAGAAATCATAAAAATATGGAACTTATTATTTCACTTTATGCTTTGGTAATAGGGAGTTTTTTAAACGTATGCATCTACCGGATACCCCGGGGTATTTCCATAGCCTTTCCGCGCTCTTTTTGTCCAAATTGTCAAAATAAAATTAAATGGTACGATTTGGTTCCGGTCTTTAGTTTTTTATGGTTACGGGGCCGTTGCCGGTCTTGTAAAACACCGATCCCCATTCAATACCCGGTCGTAGAAATTTTAACCGCCGTTCTTGGTGCGGCACTCTATAGGAAATTCGGACTTTCCGGAGATTTTTTTAAGAGTGCGGTTTTCTGTTGCTTACTTATGGTCATTGCCTGGATTGACTACTATCACCACCGAATCCCCAATCAATTATCCATTTCAGGCATCATTACGGGACTACTATGGGCCGCTTTTTATGGCAAAGTTGAGTTTTTCTGTGCTGGACTTGGGATGATCATTGGAGGTGGCATTTTACTGCCGATTGCCCATTTTTATCCTCAGGGAATGGGAATGGGGGATGTGAAGTTAATGGCCATGATCGGGGCTTTTCTGGGAGTAAAAGCGGTTTTATACACTTTATTTATAGGAGCCGGGTTAGGTGCGGTTATTGGCTTTATACTAATAAGCTGCAAAATAATAACCCGTAAAACCAGAATTCCTTTTGCCCCATTTTTGGCTGTTGGAGCGGTTGTTACCACTTTGTTTATTCTGTAAATGTAATAAGATTATCTCCGCGTCTCTGTGGCCCATATCTTTTGCCACAGAAGAGGGCACAGAGAAAAAATTTTTTTATTGCAATATCCCGCTTTGCCTAATAGCGGCGATCGCCTTTTTGATTTCCGCTTCCGGTTGCACCATGGCTAACCTAACATAACCCTCGCCGTGTTCTCCAAAGCTGCTGCCTGGGACGACGATGATTCCGGTTTTTTCAATTAGATCAAAGGTAAAATCGACTGATGACTTATAATGGGGAGGAATCGCCGCCCAAATAAACATCGTTCCCTGGGGCTTGTCAATATGCCAACCGATTTCGCCTAAACCGTCGACCAAAAGATTCCGCCGGGTCTCATAAGCCCTTACGGTTTGAACAACACAATCCTGAGAGCCGTTCAAAGCCGCAATCGCTGCTTTCTGAATTGGTACGAATATACCATAATCCAAGTGAGATTTAAGTGTTCTTAGTCTTCCAATGATCTGACGGTTACCCAAAGCGAAAGAAATCCGGCAACCGGGCATGTTGTAAGTCTTGGATAGGGAATTAAATTCAATCCCCACATCTTTAGCGCCGGGCACCGCTAAAAAACTGCCGCTTTTTTTACCGTCAAAAACCAGTTCGCAATAAGCATTATCATGGAGCACAATAATGTCATACTTTTTGGCGAACCAAACCAATTTTTCATAAAACTCATAAGGCGCTGTAGCAGTGACCGGATTGTTGGGATAGGAAACGATCATCAACTTGGCCCGATGCGCCACAGATGCCGGGATTTCGTCGAGATCGATCACATAGTTGTTGGACTTTAATAAAGGAATGGGATAAAGTTCAGCTTCAGCCAGCTGCGGCCCGGTGCTGAAAATCGGGTAACAAGGATCTGGGGTCAAAACCAGTTCACCGGGATTGGTAATCGCGAGCGAAATATGGGACAAGCCATCCTGAGAACCGTTCATGGCTAAAACTTCATCCGTTTCCAACCCAACCCCAAAGCGCCGCTGGTACCAATCTTGGGCCGCTTTTGTCAACTCCGGTAAATCACGAATCGCATAGATATAATTTTCAGGTTTGGCCACTTCTTCCTGGAGCACTTTCATAATATGGGGCGCAGGAGGCAGGTCCGGAGTACCGATACTGAAATTGATGATGGATCGGCCTTTTGCCAATTGTTCTTGCTTTCTTTGTTCAAGCCTGGCGAAGATCGCCGAAGTTAATCCGTTGGTACGTTTGGAAAATTCCATGATAATCTCCTGTAGTATTTATATAGATTGAAATTGATTTTTAATGGCTTGATATTCGTCGATGAGTCGTGATTGCCAAGCAACGAATTCTTTAATCTCAGGATCTCTAATCAGTATGCGAAATGCCTCGCGAATTTTTATAACAAAAAGCCGGTCCAGTTCGAAACGGGAAAGATTCCTTGCCAATGGGCATAACATGGACGCTCTTGGGTCTATCTTAATGATCAGCGTATTTTTCACCGTAAGATAGGGGGCAAGGGGAAAAACCCGGCAAGCGAGTGGCCTTCGGGTTCTTTGGCATTCTCCATTACAAATTGCCAGGGTACAGTGGTAATTTGTAAAATCGACCGGTCGAAGTTTCAAAAAAGAATTTTTTGCCTGAAGCTTATCCTCCCCAGGATAAAGGTACATCCCCGATTCCTTTTCGCTCCCTTGACAACAAGCCTTATTACATAGTTTACCACAGTCTTTGGACAAAGGAGTCACAGCTTTTAAAATTTTATATGCTTTTGAATATAAAACCGTTTTATCCATTATATCCCAGTCCACAGATTCCATTTTTGATCTACTTTCTACTTTTCGACTTGGGGAACAAATTCCCTGCTGTTTATGGAGATAAAAAGTTGCTGAAATAAAAAAGGAGGGAAAACGTTATTTAAACCGAACTTATTATTTTTATATCAAAAGGTTTCATTAAACTTCGAGGCTGTCTAAAAAGTAATTTAAATTAATAAGAAATACAATACATAGCTTTATTGAACATATTAATTTCAATATATTGTATTTCTTTATCGTTAAATTTTCTTTTGGGACTGCCCCAAAATTGATTTTTTGTCAAAATCTTAATCGCTTACAATAGCCTAGCGGAGAAAAAATGTTATCATTGCAATCATTTTTTGATTTAATCCTCAATCTGGATAAACATCTTGGCATTTTCATTCATGATTTCGGGGGCTGGTCCTATCTTGTTCTTTTCTTGATCATATTTTGCGAAACGGGCCTCGTGGTGACCCCGTTTTTACCGGGAGATTCACTGATTTTTACTGCGGGGGCCATTGCGGCAGCAACGATGGAACTCCGAGTGGAATGGTTGTTCTTTATTCTTTGGTTTGCAGCTATGCTTGGTGATTCCACCAATTATTGGATAGGGTATTTACTTCGTGTCCACGTTTTTAGCGGCAAAAAGATTCCTTTCATTCAAAAAGCTTATTTAGAACGAACCCAATCTTTCTATCGGCTTCATGGTGGTAAAACAATTGTCTTGGCAAGATTTATTCCGATTATTCGAACTTTTGCCCCTTTTGTAGCCGGTGTAGGTGAAATGGTATACTGGCGATTTCTCTTTTACAGTGTATTGGGGAGTATGGCCTGGATTACTATTTTCATATTCGGTGGTTATTTTTTCGGCAATCTACCGATTGTAAAAGAACATTTTTCCATTGTGATTGTTGCCATTGTGTTGATATCGTTACTGCCTGCGGTTATTGAATTTTTCCAGCAATATCGTGAGGCAAGAAGAAATAAAGAGAATGATTAATACGCGCAAGCAAAAATTTCACTGATACCTTTTGGCAAAGAAAAAGATAAATCAGAGCAGGCTATATCACTCGTTGGTGTACCTTATTCGGCTTGACGGATCTTGCAAAAAAATGTTAAAATATTCACTGCTAAGAACGTAAAAGATGGTAATAATCCGGAATATTGGCAGCAATGTGTTATTCCGGATATTTTTATCCAATTTAATTTTTAATAAAATTTCCATCAAATCTTTGACAAAAAGAATACTAAAGGAGTATTCATGCCCGGATTAAATTTTAGATACCTCATTTTATCATTACCTTGGATTGTTTTGGGCTTGGTATTTCATGAATTTTGTCATGCTCATGTCGCCAGTCGGCTGGGCGATCCAACGCCAAAACAGGAGGGCAGACTTACTCTAAATCCGTTTGTACATTTAGATCTAATTGGTTTTCTGGCTTTAGTTTTTTTACGGGTCGGATGGGCCAAACCGGTGCAGATTAATCCACGGTATTATAAAAACCCTATGAAAGGGATGCTGCAGGTAGCCCTAGCTGGTCCAGGCGGGAATTTTTTATTGGCACTATTTTTTGCACTGATAATTCGCATCATGGTTTATTTGAAAGTTAGTTCTTGGTTAATTTCTTATATGGATCTTGGCTTATGTTATACTGTCATGCTGGGATTTTTCAATCTGATACCGATTCCACCTCTTGATGGGGCAAAAGTGCTACGGTTTTATTTACGCGGGAGTGCAGCTTATTATTTTGACCGTTTTGAAGCCTATGGTGTATTCCTATTGTTACTGTTATTATTATTAAATCCTTTTCAAATCGCTCTATTGACTTTAGTGAATATCAGTTCTTCATTACTTGCCGGCCATATGATAATGTTTTAGCTATGATATAATGAAAAGCGGGGTGAAAGGCTTTGGGGACTATAAAGAGGATTGTAAGCTCGTGGGGTAAAAAAACAAGCCCTGAAGATTTGGCCTTAATTGATTTTTATCTTGATGATTCCGGAAAATTCCTTTTTAGTCAAATGAGCCGGATCGATCAAAAACACGCATTAACGGTGGCCAAGACTATTTTAACCAAAGCTACCACAGCCTCAGAGAATATCGAATTAAAAACATTAGTAACCGCAGCCCTTTTACATGATATCGGAAAAGTCGAGGGCGACTTTAGTTTTGTAAGCCGAATAATGGTTGGAATTATAAGAAGGATTAAGCCAGCTCTCCGTGGTAAATTAGCTATGAGATATCCGCTAACTTTTTGGGAAAAGTTTCGTTACGGTTTGTATGTGGATTTAGTGCATCCGGCGCGAGGGGCCCATATGGCCAGGATATTCGGTGTGGATAAACAGATTGTAGAAATCATCCGACATCATCATGATCCGCCTCGCTCCGATCAAAGTATCGAATTAACCTGGTTACAATTGGCAGACAATCAAAGTTGACAATAGCCGTTTTTGAGAAAATAAAATTGTAATAGGAATAATTGATGGAATATCAGATTCAACTTGATGTATTTCAAGGACCGTTAGATTTACTTTTACATCTTATTGAAAAAGATGAAATTGATATTTATAATATTCCAATTGCTTCGATTACCGATAAATATTTGGAATACATCCATACAATGCAGTCCCTGAATTTGGAAACCGTCGGCGATTTTTTAGTGATGGCTGCAACTTTAATGCAAATAAAAGCTAAAATGTTACTGCCGCAACTGACCTTTCAGGATGAAAATACTGAAGAGGAAGAAGATCCCCGCTGGGAACTGGCTCAGAAATTAATTGAGTATAAAAAAATTAAAGAGGCCGCATTAAGCTTGCAAGCCTTAGAGGGTCAACAAGCCAAGTTTTTTACACGAATTGGCGGGGAATTTGCCGATAAAAAAACTGCTCCTGAACAGGAAGGGTTAAAAGATTTATCCATCTGGGATCTCCTTGAAGCTTTTAAAGTGATTATGGAGAGTCTGGAACCAAAAACTCCGGAGGCTGTTCCTAAACAGATTGTTTCCATTAAACAGCGGATGACAGAGATATTAGATATGATGGCTCTGGACGGAAAAATTTTCTTTAAAAAAGTTTTTAGTGATGTAACGAGCAAAATCGGCTTAATTACCTGCTTTTTAGCAGTTCTTGAATTAATCCGTCTTCATAAAATTATGGTATTTCAAGAAGCGATATTTGGCGAAATTACTTTATCTCTACCGGAAAAGGTGTGTAATAGCGTTTGAATTTACTCATGGCGCGGTCAATTATTGAGGCATTGATATTTTCATCCTCTGAACCCATTACCAATAAGACTTTGGCGGATATAGTCGGTATTAATGAGCATACAGTAAAACAAATGGTTGCCGATTTGATTGAGGAACGCGTTCAGAATAAAAGCGGCCTTCAAATCATTGAAGTGGCTAATGGTTATCAATTTGTTACTCATCCCGATTGTGCCCCTTACGTTGAAAAGTTACAAAAGGCCCCTCGTAATGCAGGCCTTTCTCAAGCGGCAATTGAAACCTTAGCGATTATTGCATACAAGCAGCCCATTACGAAAGCCGAGATTGAGTCTTTGCGTGGTGTTAGTATCGAAAGCGCTTTGAATACCTTGGTTGAGAAAAATTTGGTTGAAGAGGGCGGGCGAAAGGATGCTCCGGGGCGACCGATTCTTTACCGGACAACCCGGCAGTTTTTGAAGTATTTTGGCCTCAATGATCTCAGTGAATTACCAAAAATACCTGAATGGATCGACTCGGGGGAATCTCTTAAATTTGGAGTGGAACAAAACGGAGGCGCACAATAAATATGAGAAATTGGCTCAAAACGATGTTTAATTTGGATTTAAAAAGAGATAATAACTATTATTGGGGTTTAATTTTGCTTCAATTAGCGATTCTTTCACTCATTGCGTATTTGGTAATGGATGCCTACGAGCCTTTGGCTTTTTTAGTAACCTTTTTGATTTGCGGATGGGGTTTTGTATTGCTTTGGAAAAGCGATAATGATTTGCGTTTTAAAATGGCCCAAATGAAAATTGAAGAACTAGAGACCAAATTGGAACATTCCCGTATGTTCATGGTACCGGCTCATCTTCTCAAAAGAAACCGAGTGAACCACTAATGTTCTCAGTTGCAACCGGTTACGTACTTGATATTTTAAAAGATGACCCGGAACTCCAAGAGTTACTGATTCAAATGGATGGTCAAGGTAAGCCTGAAAAAGCTTACAATTATCCCAAGATGAATCATCTAATCAAGAAGGGTGAAAAGGTTATTGTAAATACCGCTGCCGTCAAACTCGGACTCGGTACCGGAGGACGGCATTTTGTTATTCCTGAATATGCTACTCCTAAAGAATCCCAATTTCCCGGTCATATCATGAAATTGCGCTATACACCCTGGCAATTTCCTGTTCTTGCCGCCGAAGAAGAAAACAGTCCTTACCATGAATTACTCAAAGAATGTGCAACTTTAGAAGGAACTCCGGTTGTGGTGGCGCCACTTCACAGTATGTTGCCAGGGGTCATTCTGGGGTTTCGGGCAATTTTCCCAAATCCACGGATTGCTTATATTATGACAGATGGCGCCGCTTTGCCGATTGCCTTAAGTGACTTGGTTCGTGAGCTAAAAAGGAAACAACTGCTTGATTTAACCGTTACTTCCGGGCATGCCTTTGGCGGCGATTTGGAAGCTGTTAGCATTCCTTCGGCCATGCTAGCGGCCAAACAGGCATTAAATCCGGATTTAATTATCATTGCTTTGGGCCCTGGCATTGTGGGGACCGGAACCACATTTGGCTTTAGCGGGGTGGAGCAATCCTGGTATATTGACGTGGTGTCAAAATTGCATGGCAAGGCTGTGGTCGTTCCCAGAATTAGTGATGCTGATTCCCGTGAACGTCACCTTGGAATCAGCCACCATACACTAACGATACTACAATTGTCAAACCATCCGGCCCTTTTGGGATTGTCAAGACGAATCCCCAAACCGCTTTTTGATCAGATTATTGATAAACTTCGAAATCATCAGGTACTTAAAGAACACCATTGGTATTTAGTCGATGATCCCCCTGCCGAAGAACAGTTTAAAGAATATCAAATTCAAATAAAAACCATGGGGCGTACCATTCAAGAAGATCCTTGGTTTTTTCAAAGTTCATTCACTACAGGCTATTTGGCGGGTAAATCCTTGAAGGGCGATTTTTCATCTCTAGAGCCAATCGCAGAATGAGGGTGTAAATAAAATGGATTTAGTGGAAAAAACTCAAAAAAAAGAATTGGTTTATCAGGGAAAATTTATAGAGTGTTACCAGGATCAAGTGGTCCTTCCTAATGGAAAAATGTCGACCCGGGAATATCTTCATCATCCAGGAGCGATAGCCGCTGTTCCGGTACTTGATGACGGCCGGATTATTTTGGAAAAACAATTTCGGTATCCTACCGGCAAAGTTATTTTGGAGATCCCGGCCGGAAAACTTGAGGGCTCTGAAAATCCAGAAGATTGTGCCCGCCGGGAATTGACCGAAGAAATAGGGTATGAACCGCAGCAATTAATCCATTTAACATCCATATGGACCACACCCGGTTTTACCGATGAGATTATTCATTTATATCTTGCCAAAGGCTTAAAACCCTTACGCCGTCCAATGGATAATGATGAATTTTTAGAAGTCGTAACCATGACAAAACAAGAGGTTTTTGAGCACATTTATAATGACTCGTTGATCGACGGCAAAACAGCTTTGGCTTTGATGATGATAGAATTAAGAAAATTGTGGTAATTATAGTTATAATTGTTTGTCAATTTGAGTACAATGTGACGATTTTGAAAAATCGAAGAATCGGGTGGCCGGCTTGAAAACCTTAAGTTTGACCTACAATGCTTCCGGGGCGGTCGAAGGCGCAAGACGGAGCGATGTAGTCGTTATCGTAGATATTATTGATATGTCAACCAGCGCTGAAGTTGCTATAGAGAATGGAGCGATAGCTATTTTTGGTGCTGCGCCCAGTGGCTGTAAAGCGCCGGTTAACTTAAACCCGGACCGCATTGGATATATTGCCGGAAAAACTGCCCTGAAGTATAAAGTTCCCTTAATCATTGTGGCTGAGCCGCGTTATGGAACAGAAGATGAACGGAAAAAACGGGCTGAAATTGCTTTAATGGGTGTTACCCGCTCTGGCGATGTAAGTTATCAGATTATTCCCAACATTGGAACAGAGATCGCTAAACTGGTTGATTTTAGGGGCAAAGTAGTTTTAATTATTTCTGACACAGGAGGAGTCTCCTTTGATGCTGCTTACAATAACGGAGCACCTGTGGTATTGACTGCCACCGTCACCAGAACTCCCGATAAAAAAGGTATAGCACCCGCAATGGCCGGAATCGAGAGAGCCATTGAATCAGCAAATAAATTTAATTGCGGGATTACCATAACAGCCGCAAGCGCCAACTCCATGGAGGATGTACTTGCAGCTCAATATCTTACCCAATTAGTCATAAATAAAGGATTTTTGGATATTTAAAGTTAGGTTGTACTTTTCTAATACCCATACTTTGGAAAATAATCATATATTCCTCTGCTTGACCATAAATTTAATATTATGGGACAAGGGGGAGGAATTTTTTTATGCTCAAAATCCAATTATTAATTCGCGACTATTTTCGCGAAAGAATATTTCTGCTAGCATTAGTTACTATTCTTTTTGCAATGGGAATCATCTTCGGAGCCTTAGCTGCCGGAGTTTTAGATAAACATCAAAAAGTCGACTTGATGAATTATCTTACCCAAGGACTTCATGGGCCCCTTATTCAAAATCAGGCTTATACTAAACAGACCATTATATCCAATATTCAAATGGTTTTCTTCCTCTTTTTTATGGGAATCAGTGTCATTGGGGTTCCTTTGGCCCTTTTATTAGTCTTTACCCGGGGCTTTATCTTGGGATTTAGCACCGGTTTTCTTTTTCAAACAATGGGCCTAAAGGGTTTTGCCCTCACAATGACCGGCATTGTCCCCCATAATATCTTATTCATCCCGGCGCTTTTTCTGATGGTCATCGCCATAATGGACTGTGCAGCAGCGCTAACAAAAATTCGCTTCACTAAAAAACCAGTGGCTCTAGGTACAGAACTGGTAAAGTGTTCAATACTGACTTTAGGCGTACTACTCGTTATGATTTTGGCCGGTTTTGTGCAAGGAAATATATCGCCTCTGGTTACCGCGTGGTTTGCCAAGTTTATCTAATATTGATCCGGGGATTCCCTTAGGATATAGGCTTTCCCGGTATGAATTATAGGGAAGCGGTCTCACTGCTCGAATTGGAAATGTTTCCTGTCTCCTGAAAAAAGGAGTTGTCATAAAAATTGTCGAAAGTTATTCAGGTAACAATCTGAAAGCTAACTAAAGGAGTGACAGCTTTGCAAGAAACTCTTCAAGATTACCTCAATTATCTTTCGGTTGAACGAGGTTTGGCAAAGAATACTCTCGAATCTTATGGCAGAGACCTGAATCAATATTTAGATTATCTTCAGGAAAAGAAAAAACTTAACCTCACCGGAACCACCCAAGCCACTGTAATTGGATATTTACTGCAATTGCAGGCTCGGGGTAAAGCAACTGCCACACTATCTAGAAGTCTGGCTGCTATTAAGTCATATTACCACTATATGGCCAGAGAAAAGAAGATCGAACGGGATCCTACAGTGAATTTGGATGCTCCGAAGCAAGAGAAGCGTTTACCGCGAGTATTATCCGTAAATGAGGTTGAAAGACTTCTTGAACAACCAGATATTAAAAATCCAGTAGGAATTCGTGATCGAGCTATGCTTGAAGTCCTTTACGCAACAGGTCTCCGGGTATCGGAACTTGTATCATTAAAAGTAGAAGATGTCAATTTAGACACCGGATATATCAAATGTTATGGAAAAGGCTCAAAGGAAAGAATTGTTCCTCTCGGCTCAGCCGCTATTAAATTCTTGCAGCTATACCAAGAACATGCCCGAAAATTTCTAGCATCTCAGATCGGCGAAAATACTTTATTTTTGAATCATCATGGAAAAGGCTTAACTAGACAGGGTTTTTGGAAAATTATTAAAAAATATGCTGATAATTTAAACATTCTCACGGATATTACTCCTCATACACTGCGACATTCTTTTGCCACCCATCTCCTTGAGAACGGAGCCGACTTACGCTCTGTACAGGAAATGTTAGGACATGCTGATATTGCAACGACTCAGATCTATACGCATTTAACCAATGGAAAGATTAAAGATATTTACGAAAAAACCCATCCACGTGCTCACTAGCAGCAAAAGTCATTGGAACAAAATTGGTGACCGCTATTAAGATGAGTGAAAAAAGTTTTGTCTCTGTGTCTTCACGCGTAATACACGCGCGCTTTCTCTGTTGGTCAATTGATTGACCCCATAGACAAGGAAAAAGATTTTAGGAAATTTGTATTGAATGAAATACATTGTGTGAAAATATAATGTTTTTAAAGGAAACGCCATTATGGTTTCCTTTTTTTATTGGATTTGCTATAATTAAAAGATTAAACTTTGAAAAACGAGGCCCTTATTTGGAATTGGCTCGTTTTAATCTTAAAAGAAGAGTTGTAAAAGGAGTTTCATGCAGGAAATTCATTGGTATCCCGGCCATATGGCGAAAGCTAAACGGGAATTGACAGAATTAATTCGATATTTGGACCTTATTTTGGAGGTACGAGATGCTCGGTTGCCAATAGCGAGCCATAACGATGATTTGGAAACCATATTAGCCCGAAAACCCCAGGTCGTGATCTTGAATAAAGTTGATTTGGCAGAACCGGAGGTAACAAAATCCTGGGTACGATGGTTTCAAGGCTCTTCAATTCCTGTACTGGAAGTTGATAGTAAAAGCGGAACCGGAATTGACAAGATTTGGCGCCTGATCCCCCAGGTGATCGTGTCCAGCAAAATCCGAACCATGATTCGAGTCGGAGTTGTTGGTATTCCCAATGTGGGTAAGTCTACGATTTTGAACCGATTGACAGGTACGGGTTCTGCCAAAACCGGAAACCGGCCCGGCGTGACCCGTGGCAAACAATGGGTAAAACGCAATGGCATTGAAATATTGGATACACCGGGTTTACTGCCTCCGAAAATTATTAGGCAAGAAGACGGTTTGAAACTAGCCCTCGTTGGGACAATCCGTGAGGAAATTTTACCAGCTTACGATTTATCCCTGAAGTTGTTGGAGATGTTAGGAGAACGGATTTTCCAGTGGCAGGCAAACGGGGTGGAACTCTTGACTCCGGAAGAGCAACTGGAGTGGTTTGCTAAAAAGAGAGGTTTTATTTTAAAGGGGAATATGCCTGATTTAAATCGGGCGGTTTCGATTCTTTTAAAAGAATTTAGGGACGGTAAATTAGGACGTTTAAGTTTGGAAGTTCCTCTGCAAGATCCGTCCTAGGACGAATTAGTTTGGAAGCCCCTCCGGATCCGTCCCGCGATTGATGATCTTAAGCAAAACAAATCCACCGATAATGGTTGATAAATAATAACTCACAAAACGCCAAGCTAAAATGAAAATCGCCCTTATGTGCAATGGAATGAATACAAATACCGAAAACAGACTTAACTCCATGACACCACTGCCGCCGGGGATAGGTAAATACGCTAATACGAACACTAATATGAACTGAAAAAGAATGCTCTCCAGGAAAACTTGAGTGGCATTATAATTGAAAGCATACATCAGTAATGGCGCAATCGAGAAAAAGACTGCCCAATATAAAAATGTAAAAATGATTGTTAAGTAAAAATTGAGTCCTTTACGGAATAATTTAATTGATTCATGAAAAACGTCTAATTCACTTAATGATTTATTTAACAGCGGCTGAAATCTATTTCCCAGCTTCATAAATTCTAGGCAGCGAATTAAAAATGTCACCAAATTTCGGGCGATTTTTGGTTTAATAATAAAAGTTATCAAGACAATTGACAGTAGTAACGCTATAGGAATTGCAACCGTCGTAATTTGATGAACTAGACCGCTTGAGAATTTGGCATAATAAAAAACCAATAGCAAAGGAGAAAGCAAGGTAAATAGTAAGGTAGTAAAAATGACTCTGATTGTTACAATGGCGCTTGATTTACCAGGTTGAATGCCATTTTTGCATAATAAATATATTTGAGTTGGTACTCCTCCCGAACTAAACGGCGTAACATTGCCTGAAAAAGCTGTGGCTAAATTAATCCCCAAAACTTTGCGAAATGATATTTGATCCCCTAAACCTGATGCGATTAAGCGGATTCGGATGGTTTCAATCAGCCAAGAACAAACTAAAGCTATAAACGACACAAAAAAAGCCCAATAATTAAGGGAATGCCAATGAAACCAATTGCGGGTAGAGGCAGACTTGAAAAAAAGGTAACTTGAACTGATCAAGGTAAAAATTAATACCAGGCTAAGGCCTTTTTTGATCCAAGAATGGATGGGTAATGATGTTTGCTGGGTCAAAACGGCGCCTCCTAAAATGAAACATTATATAAAATATTAAATTCTCTTTTTTATTAATATTTCCTGCCAGAAAATCTTGAAATGACTGTTCGAAAATTCCAATTAAATTTTATTATGACATCATTTTATATCAAAATTGTAACCTGGAAGAAACCATATGATTTATTTTCGGTAAAAAAATGACCTAAGATTATATCTTGCATTATGCTATAATAAATTTATTCCTAAAATACGGGTTTAATTATTGAATGAAACCGGGAGAAAAAGCCTTCGGCTTTAGCGATTTTATTTGGTAGCAGTTAGTTTCTCTATAAAGTTTTTAAAGTTTTTTCCGATGACACCGGTAAAGGTGATAATTTTGGCCAAAAAAAGTGCAAAGTCATTGCAAAAGTCAGAAGGGTATATTCATTTACCTTGGGAAGAACGCATTATCCATGAAAAGCAATGCTGGGATATGGGTTTTAAAAGAGTGACCGGTTTTGATGAAGCGGGGAGAGGCCCTCTGGCTGGGCCGGTCGTAGCAGCCTCTTTTGTTATGCCCAGTGATTTTTTCTTGGAAGGACTCAATGATTCTAAACAGTTAACAGCCTTGCGGCGTGAACGGTTTTATCAAATTCTCACAAACGGAACCTATGAATTTGGCGTCGGCATTGTTGATGCCGAAGAAATCGATAAAATTAATATCTACCAAGCCTCCAGGCAAGCCATGTTCAAAGCCTTACAAGCCTTAAAGACCGCTCCAGATTATTTATTGGTTGATGCTTTAAAAATTCCGAGTACTACCATTGCTCAACAGGCAATTATTCATGGTGATGCTCTTTCAGTTTCGATAGCGGCGGCTTCTGTAATTGCCAAATGTACTCGTGACGCCATCATGGCACAGTACGATTCCCTTTATCCAGGCTACGGTTTTACCAAACACAAAGGCTATCCCACCCGGGAGCACTACTTGGCTTTGGAAAAACTCGGGCCTTCACCCATTCATCGTTTATCTTTCCGTTTAGATAAAAGAGACAATCAGACTATGAATTTATTTGGAGAAGATGGGGTCGTGGAATTTTGAAAATATCGGGACCAAATTTATTTTCCACTGCCGGTCAAGTCCAGCTTGATGAGTTGAATCTAAAGAGCGGCCAAAAAGTCGTAGGAAAAATTCTTTCCATCGACCAGGATGAGGCCCTCTTAGAATTAGCCGGACATACGATTCAAGCCAAAATTGAGGGAGCTCCTCCGGGAATAGGTACAAATCAGACTTTTTTGGTCTCTTTTGATGCTGAAGGTCGTACAATCCTGAAAATGATCAAAAATTTCCCGGGGAACGCTGATGATACTTTAGTGGATAGTTCCAGTGTAGGTCTATTGAAAACCATAGGAAGCGCTGGAAATATTTCGTTTCAAAAGGCAATTACCTCTGCCTTGATGAAAGATAATCTACCCGTCAGCCCGGAAAATGTAACCAAAATTGCCCGGTATATGCAAGAATTTCAATCGCGTTACCAACAACCTATTGATCCGAAAGTATTTAGTTTTATGATTGCCCAAAAGTGGCCTATGACTCCCGGAGCCATCTTAGCCGCTTGGATTAACCAGGAACCTGAAATCCGGGATTTCTTGAGAAAAAAACTTCAAGAAACAATGACTCAAAAAGAGGACAATCCCCTTCTATTGAGCCCACTCATAAAATTACCGGGTGATGCTTCTGAGATAACGAAAAAACTTAAATTAGCACCTGGGTTACAGTCTTCAGGAACCAAATCTGATGATACTTTGGAGCCAGCGTTGTCGACCTCCGGCTCCGGTACAGAGATCTCTAAGAAATATCATTGGCTTCTTGAACAAAACATTGACATCCATAAAGCACTTCTGAAAGATGCAACCATTAGCAGCTCTGCGAATTTAATCCCACTCTTAGTAAGTGATTCGGAGTCAAATATTCATGAATGTTTTATTGAATGGAAAAAGGAAAAAGGAAACCATAGCCAGAATAATACCAATAATGATCAGTTCATCCATGTGGCAATTCCTACCGAAAACTTAGGAATTATCAATTTGGGATTGAAAATAGGCCCAAACGGTATCCAAATCAATATAGGAGTTGCTAGTGAAGAAGTTCGCCAATATTTAAGAACCCATACTCCGGAAATGAAATCGGCTATCGCAAAAGAAAATATGATGATATCAGTCAGCGTTACGGATGAAGAAAAACCTTATTCAAAGGCACATGGAGTTGATCTATGGATGTAAAATCAGGTCACAAACAAGGAAGAACAAAATATGCCGCAGCAATTCGTTATAGGCCTGGCATCGACCAAGCTCCGGTTGTATTAGCTTCCGGACAAGGCCATCTCGCTGAGACTATTTTGAAATTAGCGGAAGAAGCTGGAGTTCCCAATCATGTTGAACCGGCGCTTGCTAAAATTTTGGCTAAGCTCGAACCCGGTACTCCGATTCCGGAAGAAACATACCAATTGGTAGCGCAAATTTTAGCATTTATTTGGCGGCTGGATAAAAATTATTCCCCAAGAAGCGAGGCTTAAGATCAATCATGGACAAAGTGCGCATCGAAAATTTAAAATCAGGAATGAAATTGGCAAGAACGATTTATTCACCGGAGGGTTTAATTTTAGTCCGCGAGAGCACCACAATTACTGATCACATCATTACTAAATTACGTCAACTAGGTTTACCCGCTGCCTATATCAGTACGACGAATGATGAAAAAGTCCCCGAACCTGTTTCTGAAATGACCCGGGTGGATTTAATTCGGAGCCTATCCAAATTGGATAGCGAAGTTCGATCAGGTCAAAATGCTAATCTACTTGCCAGCAAACAGCCGCTTTATGATTTGGTTGATGAAATCGTCTGTAATCACAAGAGCTTAATAGGAATGACCGATATCCGCTTGCGAAAAGACTACATTTACGGCCATTCGGTCAATGTCTGCATTATTGCCGTTAAAATAGCGATTCATATGGGATACAATCAGCTTAAGTTAGCTGATTTAGCAGTGGGAGCACTGTTTCATGATTTAGGGATGACGAAAGTCCCCCTTGAAATACTTGATAAAATTGGTGGCCTAACGGATCCGGAATTAAAATTGGTTCATTCCCATCCCGAGGAAGGCTATAATTTATTGAAACAAAACCAAAGTATTGCCGCTAGTTCCGCTCATGTCGCATATCAACATCACGAACGCTATAATGGGAGCGGATATCCTAGAGGAATGGCCGGAGAAGTTATCCATGAGTTTGCCAGAATTACTGCGATTGCTGATGTTTATGATTCTATGACCACTGAACGGCTTTACCGTCATGCCAAGTCCCCGGTGGAAGCTATGAATTACATCCATGAAAACCGCGGAATCGAATTTGATCCCAATATCGTCGATGCAATGGATAAGATCATTTACGGATAAACAAAAGGTAACGATTCTCCAATTCATATTTTCTAAGATAGGCTATCTAATTACTTATATATAGAAAGGCGCATTTTTGGATGCAAAACTTTCTGTTTAAGTATTTTAGGCAGCCTATTTTATTTTATAAGCAGGAAATTACCTAAATATATAGAAAATATCAATATGAATACATTTTCGAACAAAAGGGATTTCGGCAATTGGGGTGAACAAATTGCAGTTGATTTTCTGCAAAAGCAAGGTTATCGAATGGTCAAACGGAATTTTCGCTGCCCTTATGGAGAAATTGACCTGATTGCCAAAGAAAAGGATATTTGGTGTTTTATTGAGGTAAAGGCCAGAAAGAGTAAAAGCTTTGGATATGGTTTTGATTCAGTGACCCGCGCCAAACAAAAACATATTATTAAAGTTGCACAATATTATCTGAATCAATCAGCCCTTTATGAGGCTCCAGCCCGTTTCGATGTTGTTTCCATTGACTTCGTATCCGAGAAAGATTATCAAATTCAATTGATTCGAAATGCCTTTTATATGTCACCGGCTAATTAGGGCTGAGAATTCAGACTATTCAAGGCTTGAAGCAGGGGGAATTTTTTTGCTGGCAAAAATCGAAAGTATGGCTGTAAACGGGATTGATGGTTTTATAGTCCAGATAGAAGTCGACTTGGGTGGCGGCATGCCCAGTTTTGATATTGTCGGATTACCGGATTTGGCGGTCAAAGAGGCTCGTGATAGGGTCAGGGCGGCAATTTCAAACTCCAATTTGGAGTTTCACTATCACCGGATTGTAGTCAACCTGGCGCCGGCTAATATTAAGAAAGAAGGCTCTGGGTTTGATTTACCGATTGCAATTGGTATTTTAGCGGCTAAAGGCGGCTTAAGTCTCACTAAGATACCGGATACGGTTTTTATTGGCGAATTGGCTCTTGACGGTAGGGTACGCCCGGTTAATGGCGCTCTATCAATGGCTATCGCAGCCCGGGGGGCCGGTAAAAAATATATCGTGATTCCGGCTGAAAATCTTACTGAAGTCTCAGTTGTTTCCGGAATCATTCCAATTCCGGTGGTAACATTGATTCAAGTCGTGGATTTTTTGGAAGGACGTTCAAACGGTGAGGAATTAATACCTGTTCATCATGAAGAGACAGCAGTTACAATCATTACTGAAGATTTGGCCGATGTAAAAGGTCAGGAACAAGCAAAAAGAGCTTTAGAGGTAGCGGCTGCCGGGGGGCATAATATCTTGATGATTGGCCCTCCGGGCTCGGGAAAAACCATGTTGGCCAGGAGACTACCAGGAATCCTTCCTTCGCTAGGGCAGGATGAATCCATTGAATTAACCAAAATTTATAGCATCAGCGGTTTGCTTCCTTACGGGGTTTCTATGATCCGGAGCCGGCCGTTTCGCTCTCCCCATCACACGACCAGTCCTGCCGGATTGATAGGAGGGGGCAGGATTCCCCGGCCGGGTGAAGTAAGCCTTGCCCATCATGGTGTTTTATTTCTAGACGAATTGCCGGAGTTCCCCCGTGAAGTCTTAGAAGTGTTACGTCAACCCGTAGAGGATGGCAAAGTTACTATCGCCAGGGCGGCTACTTCTTTAACTTATCCAGCCCGGTTTATGTTGGCGGCGGCAATGAACCCTTGTCCTTGCGGATATTTCGGAGATTCTCTAAAGGCTTGTTCTTGTACACCGCTGCAAATCCAACGGTATCAGGGACGGATATCCGGGCCGCTGCTCGATCGCTTCGATTTACAAATCGAAGTTCCGAGGCTCGCCGAGTTCGAGTTTGAGGCAGTCCCAAAGAGTGAATCTTCCAAAACGATCCGGGAACGAGTTGAAGCAG
>JAEZKW010000033.1 GCA_023415375.1 Bacillota bacterium | reverse complement strand
CGGCATTCAGCGCTAAAATGTTGGTTTGGAAAGCGATATCGTCAATGACTTTAATGATTTTAGAAATCTGATCACTCGATTTTTTGATTTCCTCAATCGAAGACATCATTTCTTGCATTTCGTTATTGCCTTTATTCGCTGCTTCTTTGGTATTTTCGGATAATTGGGCCGCTTGTCTGGTATTGGCGGTATTTTGTTGTAGCATGGAAGCGGATTCTTGCATGGTTGACGAAGTTTCTTCGATGGAAGAAGCCTGTTCGGCGCTGCCCCCTGCTAACTGTTGGCTAGCCGAGGCCAGTTGCTCGGAAGCGGCAGCCACTTGACTTGCCCCTTCATTTAGGGCTTCCACGATTTTATTTACGGGTTTTGTAATACTGCGGGTGAGATAAAACGTAATTACTATTCCCAGCGTGACCGCAAATAAGCCCAGAATTATTAAGGACATAAAGGAAACTGAGTAGGCTTTAACCGCGTTTGCATCATCATTTTGGCTACCCGTTTGGATTAATTGAATATATTCATCCGTAGCATCTAAAAGATTCTGCGTCGCAGGCCCGGCTTGCTGTTGCCATAAAGCCAATGCCTCGGCATCCTTATTATGAGCTAGCCCCAACTCTATCACTTGGTTATTTAAAGGTTGGGCAATCTTTACTAGTTCCCCTATTTTGTCCCGTACGGCACGGCCTTCTTCAGTAAATACGGGCAATTTTACCAATACAGCATACGCTTTTTGATATTGCGCCCTGGCTTTTTCGATCTTTGACCTCTCTTGGTCTAAGGATACGGAATCAGTATATAGGATTTCAGCTTTAATACTGTCCGAGATTTGTTGAAATGCCTCCATGATGTGATGCGCCGATTCTATTTTAACATTGTCAACATTAAGTATCTGGTCCATATTGGATTTGATCCGATTCATACTATATAAAGATATAGCTACCATTAAAATCATTATCGCCAATACAGCTCCAAAGCTAAGTATTAAACGGGTTGACAGTTTACGCTTCGTTTTCATTCAAAGCCCTCCCAGTTGTTATTATTAATTATTGATCTATGATTTACAAAGACTCCACTGCCTGGTTTGTTTTATTTTCCTGAAAGATATTGCCTCGTTCCAAGATGGTGATTTCATCGCGATTTAAGACCTTCTCCATGTCCAAAATCATGATTACCTTCTCTTTTAATTTACCAATACCGCTTAAAACATCCCCTTCGCTTTGAGCATTATACTCCGGTGGCGCTTCAATATCTCCTTTCTGAATTTTGACCACATCGGAGACGGCATCGACTACCATACCTATTAACCGTTGCGTCGTTTCTGTTAAATGGGCCTCAATCACGATAATACAGGTACGCTCATTGTAGGGCTTTTCCACCATCGCGAATTTCAGGCGCAAATCTATCAGCGGAATAATCTTGCCCCGTAAGTTGACAACTCCTTTGACATAACTTTGGGTTTTGGGAATGTGGGTAATCTCCATCATTCCGATGATTTCTTTGACCTTTTTGATGGGTATTCCGTAGTTCTCCTGATCCAATAAAAAAGTTACATATTTACCTCCCTGGGTTTCCATCAAATCGCCTCCATAAGCTTTCATAAAACTCGCTATCTAAAATTAATTTAATTAGACCAAATTCATATAAAGATATCTATTATTCCGGCAAAAACTTATTGCAAACAAATACAATAATCTGCCTGTCATTATCGTAATCTATTTCAGTGGTAAAACTTTTTATCTTTATGTCCGGTATATTAGTGATCTCTTGAAGTTGCGTTGATAAATACTCAAAGGCTGTTTCCAAAATTTTCTTACGAATTACTTTAATCAGTACAATATTCCGGACGGAATTTTTTATTAGGGTATGTTCCAAAGTAGTCAAAGCGCCTTTAACATCCGCGATAATTATATTTTCCGAGATGTTAATCTTGACCGAACTAGGTCCTTTTCCAATAGTAGCTTTAAAACTTTGTACAATGATATGTGTTATCTCTTGTTGGTACATTTCGGTTCCTTCCTTCAAAAAAGGCGCATTTATTTTAGCCAAAAATAATTTTTTTCTGTTAAATTATATTGCACGCTTTCTTGAAAACCGATAATATTTAAATTACCGAAATGTTTATTATCAGTGGATAAAAGGCCAAATGGTTCATCTTCTAAAACTTTTTAGTCTTATAGTATGTATTTAAAAATAAAAAAGGCAATGCATAGATAGCTTCTTTCGAAATTATCCAGCATTACCTTCCCTTTTGTAAATTGCTACTCAATTCTCTCTTTTTAGAAGATCTTCTTTTACAACTTTTAGATAGGTAACGAATGGTATTATTTAAATTAGGTTTTACCAATGACTCCTTCCAAGCAAATTAAAGATTATGGCAATATTTTATATACTTTATATGCTAAATATCGGTATTGACAAAAAATATCTTTATATCTAATTCTCATACAAAAAATGCAAAGGATCGAAAATAATGTAAAATTTTAAAAAATAGATACCAATTTAATTTCATATATAAATTCGGTAATTCGCCATTTCCAAATCGTATTATAACCATTCTTACGTTAATTTGGAAGTTTTATGAGTTCAAAAAATAACTTGATTTCAATCGCTAAGACTTATAGCGCCGATTTTAATTAATGTCATAAAGCTACCATGTCAATAAATTGAAAAATTTCTAAACGGTAAAAAACAAGGGCCTGGTTGTAATCTCGATATAAAAAAGGCAGTAGGAAAAAATTCCATCACTGCCTTTTTTAACTCTAAAAAAATATTGATACTATGGGACTATTTTGAACTTTTTTTACTTAAGTACTTTTCATATCCCAACTCTTCTAATAATACAGCTTTATCATTAACTTCTTTCGCGAGCCGCTTCTTATACTCAATCATTTTATGACGCAAAGAAGAATCTACTACGCTTAAAATCTGAACCGCCAAAATACCGGCGTTTTTGGCCCCATTAATGCTAACAGTGGCTACCGGAATACCTCCAGGCATCTGGACAATAGAGTAAAGCGAATCGACCCCGTCTAAAGTGTTTGTTTTGATCGGAATTCCAATGACCGGAAGGGGAGTCATCGCCGCTAAAACTCCTGGCAAATGCGCAGCCCCACCGGCTCCTGCCACAATAACCTCCAGTCCGCGCTCAGCTGCAGTGGATGCGTATTCAATAGCGCGTTTGGGTGAACGATGAGCAGAAATAATCGTCATTTCGTAATCAACACCGAATTCTTCCAGGACTTCGGCGGCCATTTTCATAATAGTCAAATCCGAATCACTACCCATAACAATACCAACGAATGGCATTCAAATCACCCCTGACTTATTTTCGGCTCCCCGGTTTGACAATAGGAATTCCCTCTTTACATAAAGGGCATTCTTCGGGCTCGTAGGTTTCTATCTCAATTGAAATTAAGGACTCTTTTTTCACACCAAAATGGACCTTTCCGCCACTACGGTCAACCAATACCCCGACTCCGCAGACATTGGCGCCCCGTTCCTTGACTGCTTCGATAACTTCATAAACCGAACCACCAGTGGTGATTACATCCTCAACCACCAAGACATTTTCGTCTTCTTCAAGGTCAAAGCCGCGGCGGAAAACCATTTTCCCATCTTCCCGCTCGGTGAATAAAGCTCTGACTCCCAGGACTTTTGCAATTTCATAAGCTACAATGATGCCACCAATGGCTGGAGCAACCACCGCATGGATTTCTTGGCCTTTAAAACGGCGTGCCAAATCTTCACACAACTTCTCGGTGAAGTTTGGATATTGTAAAACTTGAGCGCATTGCATATATTTTCTACTGTGTTTGCCGGATGTTAAACGAAAGTGCCCCTCTCTTAACACCTTGGTCTCGCGGAATATTTCTAAAATTTCCTTTTGTTCAAGCACGTTGTCTCCCCCTTGTCGTTTTATGTATATCAAAATTCGTGATGGGCAATACCTGTTAATTCTGCCAAATTAGAAATTTTTTCTTCGACAAGAAACTCCTCGATTCCTGCTAATATCCTCTTAGGAGTCAATGGATCTTTAAAATTACCGGTCCCGACCGCAACTGCAGCAGCCCCGGCCATAATGAATTCCAAAGCGTCATCAGCAGTAACGATCCCCCCCATACCGATAATCGGTAGCGATAGCTTCTGATAAACCTGCCATACCATGCGCAACGCCACCGGTTTGATAGCAGGGCCCGATAACCCGCCGACCACATTTCCTAAAACGGGTCGCCGTTTTTTTATATCGATTGCCATCCCTAAAAGAGTATTGATGAGACTGACCGCATCGGCGCCAGCATCTTCCACGGACTGTGCAATAATTGTTATATCGGTAACATTCGGGGAAAGCTTAACTATCAACGGTAATTTCGTGACGTTCCGAACGGCCTTGGTAACCTTATGTGCCATCTGCGGGTCGGTTCCAAAAGCAATGCCCCCTTCTTTTACATTGGGGCAGGAGATATTTAATTCAAAGCCGGCAATTTCCGGGTAACTGCTTAAAACTTCAGCCACCCGAACATATTCATCGATGGTTTTACCAACAATATTAACGATTACAGGCGTGTGGTACTGGCGAAGAAAAGGAAG
>JAEZKW010000024.1 GCA_023415375.1 Bacillota bacterium | reverse complement strand
CTAATATTTGGTTTAGTTGGGGCCAAATCGCTTTTAGGTAAGTGTAGGATGGAAAAAAGATTAGATAATTACCAATCCGGCTGGTTACCAAATCAGTTATGCAACGAACAAGAGCCGGAGCCGAGGTTTCACGGCTTTTATAGCGGGTGTCAATTCCTGGCACATGAAGATATAACCGGGTTTCTTGTGGAAATGGTGAAGTTAGTTGTAGAGTTAATGAATCAGAGCCAGCACCTAATAGTTCCCGGAAATATGAGATTGGCGAAAGGGTAGCTGAAAAGAAAATGGCCAGGCGGCCCTGATCGAGCCGACGCCTTAGCAAAGGTCCGGGATTGAGACAAAAAAGCCGTAGGAAAGTACGTTCATCTTCTTTCTTTACAAAAATTGCATATTCTTTTCCAGTTAAACCAGCGATTCGTGTGAAAGCGGTCAAGTTAAAATAAAACTCCTGAATCCTCTGGCGCAACTCCTGAGGAAGATGTCCGCGAAGCATTAGTTCTATGGAAGCTGATAGGCGTTCTAGGGCTGGTTCAAAAAAGTCGGGCAAATGAGATAGCCGAATCCCGGGCCGCTCCTCCCCGGCCATTTCCTGCAGCCAGCCCTGAAAAAATTCTTCCACGGAACGACAGCAGGCAGCTACTTTAGGGTTGTCCACTAAAATTTCGGTACGAAAGGAAACCAGGTTTTGAAGTTCTAAAGTAGCCGAATACATATCGCGGCCTCTGGCAGCTAAATTGTGCGCTTCATCCACGAGAAAGAGAAAATCCTTGCGGCCTGTCTGGAGAAAGAATCGTTTTAAATAGACACCGGGGTCAAACACATAGTTATAATCGCAAACGATGAGATCGGCGCTCAATGATAAATCAAGTGATAATTCAAAGGGGCAGATTTCGTATTGTTTGGCATATTCCATGATCAGTTCTGGGACAATGAGCTCATTCTCTAGGACTTCGGTTTCAATTTGTTCTACCTTCGCATAATAATCGCGGGCATAGGGGCAGTAGTTTGGATGACATTGGCAGCCGGGTGAAAGACAGACTCGTTCTTTGGCTTCGATAAAAACTGTACGTAAATGTAGACCGGATTTTTGGCTCGCCATTATAGTTTTTCGGAGGATTTCCTTACCGGCCGTTTTGGCAGTGAGGAAAAAGATTTGGCTGTATCGATCAGTTTGCGCCAAATTTTTTAAAGCGGGGAATAACACACCAATGGTTTTACCTATACCGGTGGCTGCTTCCACTAAAAGATCGCGTTCCTGCTCTATGGCAGCCGTAACCAAATCAATTAATTCATCCTGGCCGTTGCGCCGGTCGGCGAAAGGGAAGGGTAATCCATCGATGGAATGGTTGCGTATTTTTAACCATTGGTCACGGTTTTTGCGATTATGAAGAAATTGTTCAGCTAAAGAAATGAATAATTTACGGGCGGTATCTAGAGTGATCTCCGGTTCAAAACTGCGTTCGGATAAGTCATCCAAATTGAGGTATGTCAGTCGGCCACAAACTTTGCGATCCGGATATTTTAGGATGATAAAATAGACATAGAGCTGTAATTGGGCTTGATGAGAAGGGTAGCGCTCGGGAGTTAAGTCAGAAAGATTACTATAAGTGGTTTTGATTTCTTCCACAACAATTTCAGTTGATGTTTCTATGATCCCGTCGATCCGGCCCTGAACAATCAAACGGTAATCCGGTGTATCATAAACATATTCAATCGGAACTTCTTTTTGATAACCAGCAGGTCTTTGGGAAGTCAGTAAATTGTGACCCATCGTACCTTCTTGAGCGCGGGTGGCCGGATAAAATCCAGTTCCCAGATCTTTCGGGTGATATAATAACTCTAAAAGGTCTTTGACAGCGATTTTTAAGACTTGCTGGGACAATTTCTTTCCTCCTATTTTAAAACTTCAGCCCCATTTTATCATGAGCATTACCAAGCTGCAAATTTTTTAATTCGTTTCGATTTGAAGTTATTGGAGTGAGCAGGAATCTTCAGACTTACGTAGAAAGGTGCAATAACTTGATGCATTTGTTGAACCAATTTTTGAGGAGTTGTTGAATTGATGCCAAAACCTACAGGATATGGTTGGCTTTTTTTTATAATGATTGTTTTATTATATGGATGTTCGGTAGTTACCGCTGATGAGGAAATTCGGCTCTCAGCGAACTCGTTGCGCCCCGGAGATTTTATTAAAATTAGTGTTCACGCTAGGCCCCAATCTACAATCGAAGTAGGTTTTCTTGGTAATAAAACAAAATTACAATTTTATAGGGATCAATACATTGGTTTGATCTCGGCATCCTATTTCACCAAACCAGGTACTTATACTTTAAAGGTTAGTATTTCCAATGAATCACAGAGTGAAACCAAAGAATATCCCATCAATGTAACTCAGCGGGATTTTCCTGAAGATCGCGTGGTTATCTCGGAGAGCACTCGTAAGGAAATATTAACTACGGAGAAAGTTGATGCTGATGCCAAAAAAGGTACCGAAATGCGGCAAAAAGCACTGGCGCAACAATTAAATCCTTTATGGACAGGAAAATTTATCTGGCCGGTTCAAGGGAAGATTACAACAGAATATGGCTTGATCCGATATGTGAATAATATTGAGGAAGGAAGGCATTCCGGGCTGGACATTTCGGCCCCTGCTGGGACTCCTGTTTTGGCTTGCAACGACGGGCAAGTGGCCTTCGCTGGCATGATGAATGTAACAGGCTTAACAATTATTCTCAATCATGGACTTGGACTTTATACATCCTATTGTCATCTTTCCAAAATCGCAGTACAAGAAGGGGCGCTGGTTAAGAACGGTGATATTATCGGTAACGTCGGAATGACCGGTTTAGCCACCGGGCCTCATCTCCACTTAACAGTTCGTATCGGTGAGAATTGTGTGAATCCTTATCTGTTACTGAATAAAGAAATCAAATGGGATTAATAACAAATAAGGAGAATCCGTTTGAAATGAGTAATGATTTTTCGGGTAATTCATCATTACAGGCCCATATCCGTTGCAGTTCTATGGATGCTGCCGATTATGCCATATTGCCAGGCGATCCCGCTCGAGTGGAACGTGTCGGACGATTCTTGGAAAATTGTCAAGAAGTTGCTTGTAATCGGGAGTTTAAAACAGTTTCCGGCTATTATCAGGGAACAAAGTTATTGGTCACCTCAACCGGTATTGGTGGCCCATCAACAGGAATAGCTGTTGAAGAGCTCCGCAATATTGGAGTTAAGACTTTAATTCGAATTGGGAGTTGCGGTGCTTTACAAACAAATATCCGCTTGGGCGACTTGATTATTGCAACGGGTGCAGTTCGGAATGAGGGGACCTCAGATACTTATATTGAAAAAGGTTATCCGGCTGTACCGCATATTGAGGTTTTGTCTCATATTTTAGCCACCGCTAAAAGATTAGGTTACATATACCATTGCGGCGTTATTCGTAGTCATGATAGTTTTTATACCGATGCCGAAGCTGCGGTTGACCAATTTTGGGGCGAGCGGGGGGTTTTGGCGGCTGATATGGAAAGTGCGCCTTTGATGGTCATTGGTGGCTTGCGCAAACTTCAAACCGCCTCGATTTTAAATGTGGTGGTTGAGGCGGACGGACAATTGGAAAATGGCATCAATGATTACGTTGATGCCAAAAATGCAGCGGCAGTCGGTGAAGAACGGGAAATTATTTTGGCTTTAGAAGCGATTGCTTCTCTAAGTAAATGCACGCCCAATCGGGCGTGAAATCAATAAGGAGGAATTGATGATGGGTAAAAAGGGTATGTGGTCTTTAAAGTTGACAACTGCATCATTGGTGTTGATCCCGGCGGCAGTAGCCATCAATTACATCGGTAAATCCTTTGCCGGTGTACTTAAATTACCGTTATGGCTGGATGCAATCGGAACAGTGTTAGCCAGCATGCTGGCTGGCCCTATCATTGGGGCGCTTTGCGGCGCAATTAACAATATTATTTATGGCCTGACGATGGACCCAATTTCCTTTATTTACGCGATTACCAGCATAGCTATTGGTCTCGCAGTCGGAATTATGGCTTATCAGGGATGGGTATCGAGTTTTTGGAAAGCTTTTATGATCGGTGTTGTCGTGGCAGTTGTATCGGCTGTCGTATCAACCCCGATTAATATTTGGTTTTGGAAGGGCCAAACCGGGAACATCTGGGGAGATGCCCTTTATGCATTCTTAATCGCTCATAAGAATCCGGTCTGGTTGTCCTCATTTTTGGATGAGTTTGTGGTGGATTTACCCGACAAAATTGCCACAGTCATCATTGGTTATGGGATTTTTAAAGGGTTACCGAAGAAACTCACCGTTCTGTATAATAACGACAATAAAACTGAGACTCTTTAAAAATTAAATTAAGGGCTGTCCCAAAAGGAACTTTAAATGTTTAGGATATGCAATTGATTTGCACGGGTCTTTGCAAGGCGATAAATTGTATACCTTACTGAATTAAAACTACTTTTAGACAGCCTTTTTTTACTATCTCACTAAAGCAGGATGGTGGTTGCATTTGAATACCATGAGTCTGTATCAGCCCAGGGAATCCTTGATCCATCAGATTGATCCAATCAGTAAAATACTATATATTTGTGCCGCGATTGTGCTTCCTTTAATTATTCCTACGGTTTGGATGGCATGGACCTGTTTACTGTTGAGCGCTGTTTTACTGTTGATTGGTAAAGTATTTCAAAAGGTTATCCCTTTAATTGGTTTTAGTATTATTATTCTTCTATCTATTATCATTATTCAAGGTTTGTTTATGGCAGAGAATAAAAACCCGTTATTTTCCCTCGGCCCGTTAATTTTTTATAAAGAAGGCTTGAGCTTTGCATTTGGGCTGGCTCTACGGGTTATAAATATAATAACTGCCTTTGCGATTTTGGTGCTTACCACTAAACCTTCGGATCTGATTGAAAGTCTAGTCCGGAAAGGGTTATCGCCAAAGATCGGATACGTGCTGAGTTCGGTCTTGCAAATTATTCCACAGATGTCGGCTACCATGGGAACCATTTTGGACGCACAGCGCTCCCGCGGTATGGAAACAGAGGGTAAACTATCAGTCCGGATCAAGGCATTCCTGCCGTTAATTGGGCCGGTCGTAATGAATTCCTTGATCAATACCAGAGAACGGGCCATGGCTCTTGAAGTAAGGGGTTTTACGTCTTCGGTTCGAAAGACTTTTTTGAATGAGGAATTGAAGGCTTCGTACAGTAAAATCATCCAGTGGGGCATTATTATCATCATATTCATAGCAATTGTTTGGAGGATAGCAAGGTGGCCAATGTAAAGATAACGGTTGAGAATTTGAAATACAGGTATCCTTTGACTGAGGAATTGGCGCTCAAAGGAGTGTCTTTCGAAATCAAAGCCGGCGAATTTATTGGAGTGATTGGGCCCAATACAGCCGGAAAATCAACTTTATGCCAAGCGCTGGTGGGCCTTGTCCCCCAGTTTTATCATGGAGCTTATGGCGGTCGGGTGATAGTAGATGGAATGGATGCTGCCCATACTGAACTTTCCCAATTATCTTTGAAAGCGGGAATTGTATTTCAAAACCCTTTTACCCAGGTTACCGGGGCTAAAATGACTGTTTATGAGGAAATCGCCTTTGGATTAGAAAATATGGGACTACCCCGGGCTGAAATGATAGAACGTATTGATGAAGCATTAAATATGCTTGATATTTATGAATATCGCTCCCAGAATCCTTTTGGATTATCGGGAGGGCAGATGCAGCGAATGGCAATCGCTAGTATTATTGCAATGCGACCTGAGATTATTATCTTTGATGAGCCTACGTCCCAACTGGACCCTCAGGGTTCGGAGGAAGTATTCAAAGCAGTTCAGAGCTTAAGTAAACAAGGGTTAACTATTATCATGGTTGAGCATAAAATCGAAAAAATTGCCAAGTATGCGGATAAAGTGTTGTTCCTGCATCAAGGACAAGTCATTGATTTTGACCGGCCGCAAAAAGTTTTCTCAAGACTCGATTTAGAAAACTATGGTGTGACCGCTCCAGTTTTCACAAACATTTGTAAGGGACTCGATATCAAAGATCCCAAAAGCGGCATGTATCCTGTTACTTTGGATGATACTTATGAGGCGGTGGCAAATCATAATGGGTAATATCACTGTAGAAAATCTGCATTTTTCATATACTGTTGGAAAAGAGATTTTAAAGGGGATCAATCTCCAATTCAATAACACTTCCACCGCCATAATCGGGCAAAACGGTTCCGGTAAAACCACCTTTGTGAAGTTATTAAAAGGACTGCTTAGGCCTAGTTCCGGTCGGATTCTGGTTTCGGGAAAAGATATTGCTGATTTTACAGTAGCAAGGCTTTCTAGGGAAATCGGTATGGTATTCCAGAACCCAAATGACCAAATTTTTAAAAATACTGTTATGGATGAGGTAATGTTTGGTCCATTGAACATTGGTCAATCCGAGCTCCTTGCCAAGGAGAATTCGTTACAAGCCTTAGAAATGGTAGGTTTGTCCCATTGCCTTGAGGCTCACCCCTATGACCTAAG
>JAEZKW010000137.1 GCA_023415375.1 Bacillota bacterium | reverse complement strand
CTTCCGGCAGAAATGGCAATCCCCGCTTCATCTAAGGCTAATAAAAGTTTAATCGCCTCTCCTTCCTGACCGGCAAAGCCCACAGATACATGTCCGGGCAGGCGTAAGTGACGGTGACCGATAAGGTAGGCGTTATCAATACGTTCTAGAATCCCGTCAATGAGACGTTCCCTCAATTGAACCAACCGCGCCACTTCCCCGGCCACATTGGCGCGGGTAATGTCGGCGGCGATTCCAAAACCGATGATGCCCGGTACATTCTCCGTTGAAGACCGCCGGCCCGCTTCCTGACCGCCACCATGCAATAATGGTTCCAATTGAAGTCCATTCCGAATATATAATGCCCCCACTCCCTTTGGGCCGTATAGCTTGTGGGCAGAAATTGATAACAAGTCTACTGCTCCTAAGAAATTCAAAGGAATCCTACCAAGTGCCTGAACTGCGTCGGTATGAAAGAGGGCCCCGTGATCATGGGCAATCTGAGCCAGTTCCCGGATAGGCTGGATCGTTCCGATTACATTATTGGCGGTCATAATGGAAACCAGCCGGGTGGAAGGACGAAAGGCTTTTTCTAAGCAATCAGGATTTAGATAGCCTGAGGAGTCAACATCCAGGTAGGTGACATCGGCTCCACGTTTTTCTAAATAATGACAGGTTTCGAGTACCGCCGGATGTTCGATCTTGCTGGTAATCAGATGAAACGGCATATTACGGATTGTTTCAAAGACTCCGACTAAGGCTAGGTTATCGGCTTCAGTACCGCTGCCGGTAAATACAACTTCATCCGAATTTACCCCTAAAAAATTAGCCACTTGCTTTCGGGCTTCTTCGACAGCGCTTCGTACTTCCCGGCCCGTTTTGTGCATGCTGGATGGATTGCCATAAAATTCACGGACAAAAAAAGACATTCGCTCGGCCACTCTTGGATCAACCGGAGTGGTGGCCGAATTATCAAAATAAATTCGAGCTCCCATTGTTTATTGCCCCCGATAAAAATTTTGGTTTTCCAGGGAACGGACCACTCCAAAATGAGATTGCCATCCTACTTCCTTTTTACCGACACAGATCGTACAGGTTCCCACCGGTGGATTGCCTCTTAGGAATAATTGTCCGCCAGCCATTGCGGCCGCGACTTCTGGTGAGGCATTAATTTCTTCGATGATCGGATCAATTCCAATCCCATACAAGGCATTCACTTCTCGAATCGTTACATTCGGGGCTACTTCCTGGATCCGGGCCCGGAAGACTTCCCGTTCCGCCTGAGAGACCCGGTCTATTTTGGTAACGACTGCGATATCTGAAAGGGAAAGCATTGGTCCTACTTTTAAGGGAAGATTCATCCCACTGGTGGCTTCCAAAACGACAATCCCTAAAATATTCTCGACATAAGGCGAACAACGCAGGCATAGTCCGGCCGTCTCTACAATCAATAAATCGGCTTTCTCTTCCTCAGCCCATTTCAAAGCATCACCCAGTATCATTACATTGCAATGATCCGGGCACAACTCTCCAGAATAGATTTTACGGGTCGCGATTCCAAATTCTGCAGCCAATTCCGCATCTTCTTCGGCAAACTGAACGTCGATTTTTAAAAAGGCTACTTTTTGACCGCTATCTTGCAACTTCCGAATTAAATGCCGGCTTAATGAGGTTTTTCCAGTGGTCGCCGGACCGGCGATGATTAATAATTTCATACGATGGCCTCCTCTAAATCAGGGGCGGAAAGCCGCTTACCCAGACGCAATTTCTCACGTAAAAATGCCAGACGATCGTCCAGACCACAGACACCGGTGGATAGCTCCCGTTCTTCTCTACTGGTTTGGAGCACCTCTACCATATTCCCTTCGCGCATGATAATCCGAAAATCTGATAATAAAACGATTCGGGGGTCATGGGTGACAAAGATAAAGATCTTATGGTGTTCCTTCAACAATTGTAACGCTTTGGTACGATGAATTCCGGCGTTTTCAACCTCGTCCAAAAGGACAATCGGAGTATCGCAGATGACGGTAGCATCAGCGATTAGCAGAGCCCGGGTTTGACCGCCCGATAATTCAGTCATTCGACACTCCTGATTGATGGGTTCTCCTGTTAACTGATTGGCAAAGTTAATTACATTTTCAATAAGCTCAGAAGCATTTTTTTGACGAATCCGGGCATGGGTTTCTAAAAATTTGCAAACCGGCAGGTCGGATAAAAAATTAGTATGCTGAGTGATTAGGGCGATTGGATTGTGGGCCGGGTCTTTCCGGTAAATAGCCGGAGGAATCTTCCCGTTGATTAAAATTTGTCGGCCAGTCGGTGTATTGGTATTGGCAAGCAACTCGATATCATTAATCAAAGTGGTTTTGCCTGAACCGGTAGGGCCTACAATGCTGACCACATCTCCCATTTTGAGTTCCACCCGCCGGACGGGCTCCGGATTACCATTACGGCCACAGCCGCCTATAATCGTTACGGCTGACACTTCAGTACCCACCGTATTCGATAGCTGGATCAATTTATTCAACTCCTTATGTAGCATACTGGAACCTTAAGTGTTCCACCGAGAACATTGTATTCTTTATGCCCGGCTTATGTGAGTAAAGTCATTTATTTACTTAACATATAATCATCTACATTCCGAGTTGGTAATCCGGTTTTGGAATTTCAATCTCTCTATACCAGGGTTTTGTGAGCCGGATTTGATGATTCCCTTGACAAGAAAATAGAACATGCCGTAGAATTAAATTGTTGAGCAAGAATAATATAGTATATCGATATTGATACTTGCAGAAGTTCAAAATTAAGAAACATCACGGCTGACTGGAAAACTGGAGGCTAAGTTATGATGCTATTGTTCGAGCATAACTTAGCCTTTATTTTTGCCCATGACAGCCGGCTTCTTGACTTACCCATCGAATAAGTGTTTACAGCATTCTGATGATTCATTACAACTTCACATTAGTAGCCAAACTTTCGGACAAAGGAGTGAATTTCAATGAATTTGGCAAAAATTTCCCGCAGGCGTTATACAGCAGGACCTACCCCCATAGATTACTTGCCAAACTTAACTAAAACCATCAATGGCCCGCAAATCTATATTAAAAGAGATGATTTGTTGGGGCTGGCGGGTGGAGGCAACAAAACCCGGAAGCTGGAGTTTCTAGTCGCCGACGCCTTGGAAAAGGGTGCGGATACACTTATTACTTGTGGTGCTGTCCAATCAAATCATTGCCGCCTTACAGCAGCCGTTGCAAACAAAGAAGGGCTTCGATGTCATTTGGTGTTGGAGAAAAATGCGCTTCCTAATACAAAACAAACAAGCGGTAATTATTTTCTTGATCATTTATTGGGCGCACAAATTCATTTAGTGTCAAATGAGGCGAATCTACAATATGAAATGGAACAAGTGGGAGCTGCATTGACTGAGGAAGGGCATCGGGTGTATCTGATTCCCGTCGGGGGTTCCAACCCCATTGGCGCCATCGGTTATGTGGCTTGTGCGGAAGAAATTTTATCACAAAGTTTTGATTTGGGTATTTCCTTTGATTATCTTATTTGTACCAGCGGCAGCGCCGGGACCCAGGCAGGTCTGGTGGCAGGATTATACGGTAATAATGCTGCTCTCCCGGTAATAGGCATCAATATCAGCCGGGCTCAAAAAATACAGGAAGACCAAGTATTCACTCTGGCCAATCAAACAGCTGCTTACTTAAATATTCGCGGCAGCATCCCCAGAGATTCCATAATTTGTAATGATCAATATGTGGGGCCCGGTTATGCGCTACCGACTTCAGCCATGATCGAAGCCGTCCGTCTGGTGGCACAAACCGAGGGAATTTTGTTGGATCCCGTATATACAGGAAAAGCAATGGCTGGATTACTGGGCCTCATCCGGGAAGGCTTTTTCAGTTCCAACTCAAAAATCCTTTTTCTCCATACAGGCGGTGCACCGGCCTTATTTACTTATCAGGATGTTTTTGAAAAACTTTTAGTTTAAAAGGAGGGATTCGATCATTTCTCATGAACGTCCCTCTCTCTTTCTTATACGGTTTCTTTCCAACGATGAATCCTTTTTTCAATCATTTGCAGAATATAGTTGATCACCACACCCAAAATAGCCATAGCGACGATTGCTGAAAACATTTGGGGAATTTGGTATTTGGTTTCGGCATCATATAATAGAAAACCAAGTCCTTTACTTGCTCCAAGCATCTCGGCTGCCGTCAGGATTAAGATTGAAGTCGTGGCACTCAGGCGAATCCCGGTAAAGATATTTGGAAATGCCGAGGGTAAAATTACCTTATAAAATAAAGTAAACGGTGAAGCGCACATGGAACGGGCTGATTTAATGAGCAACGAATCAACGGATTTTACACCGGAAATGGTATTTAACAAAACCGCCCATTGTACACCCCAAAAAACCAAAGCCACTTTGGAAACCTCTCCAATCCCGAAAAGAAACATGAACACCGGTAATAGAGCAATGGTCGATATTTGGCGGAAGGTTTGCAACAAAGGATCAACATAATATTCAAACCCTTTAAACCAACCAATGACCAGTCCCATGGGAATCGCAAAAAGTAATCCCAGTGCAAACCCAATCAAAGCCCGTTGCAAGCTGATGGCAATATGTCCGATGAGTTCACCGCTGTGAATCATGCTCACAAAAGTAGCGACGACGGTTGAAAACGGAGGGATAAATGCCGGGTTGACTAACCTGGTTTGGGAAGTAATCTCCCAAATCAAAAGAAAGACAATTAGACCCAGTAACTTTCTTAAACCAAAAATGAAATCTTTGAAACGACTCAAATTCATTAGGGTACACCTCTAATATATTTCTGAGCTATGTTTTCATAAATGGTTAATCCCATGTATTTAAAAGCAAGTTCAGCATGGGTCGCGTCCCTAGAGACGCGCTGCTGCCGGGGCGCGGGGTCCCCGCATTAATATATCAGGTTCCCCTCCTTGAGGTCGTGCTTTATAAAGCACGCGGGCTAGGGGTGTTGTTGGCCCTATAACAAGCTAAATGGCAATTTTAGATCAACCATGATTAAAAACACAGCCATTTCTGAATTCTTCTCCGGTGAATTGGAATAACCGTCCATCGCACCGGAGAAAGTATGCTTAAGGAATTTTAGGAATCGGCAGTTCTTTGGTATAATAGGGATTAAAACGATTGGTAAAAATGTCATCGGCCTTAATTTCACCTGGTTTTTCAAACCCAGCTAATTTATTTTTATAAGCTGTTTTAATCCACCAATCAATTTGTGACGACTGAATCCACCATTGATCGGGATAAACATTCCCAGCCATATCTTTGAGCGGTATGTTCAAATATTTTGATTCAATCTCCAAAGCTTCATGATAATGTTTGTTAATCCAATGCTGGGCTTTTAAATCAGCCACAATATAGGCCTTTACCACATCGGGGTATTTTTTTAAAAATTCCTCACTAAAGGCCCGGACGGCGAGGCCCCCAATTGTGCCATCACCGGCTTTACTGCCAATGTCCCAGCTGGTGGTAAGGATTCTCACACCGCCGGCATTTTCCGCCTTCACATTATAGGGAGGATGCACCACAGCGACATCAATTAGACCTTGTCTTAGCGCTTCCTCTTGGAGTTGGTCTTTCATAATGACAATCTCAATCTTATCTTTAGGTAGATGGTTTTGGCGTAAGAATTCGGCGGTTAAAAGATCAACGCAACCACCCAAGCTCCCTACGGCTATTTTCTTGCCGATCAGATCCCTCGGGGATTTGATCTTCCCGTCATCTCTGATGAGCCATGTCATATGTAATTTATTATTTTCCGGGTTATCAACCATGCTGTGTAAAACAATTTTAATCGGGAAACCGGCTTTCCTGGCTACTGCAATATTGGTGGGATGGCCGGATCCGAACAGGTCATTATCGCCTTTAACCACCGATAAAGCCAAATTGGCTCCAGGTGATAAAACACCGGTATAGACGGGTTTGATGTTTACTTCTTTGAAATAACCATTCAAATCGGCAATAATAAACTCATTAAAGCCAGTAAAAGTGGGAGTGCGAAGCTCAAACTCCCGGGTCAATTTACCGTTGACAAATTTCGGTTCATTACCGTTTGCGGCGGTCAGGACCGGCTTGCCGACCAACCCAATCAAACCAGCCAGTAAGGCCAGTAATGCCGTAAAAATCAGATTTTTTTTCATTTCAATGCTCCTTTCAATTATTTTGGACTTGAAAATACAAAAAGGCTGAACATGCAATGATGCATATCAGCCTCCAGTTGACTAGTCAGCGGAAAACAAATCTTTAAAAAATATCAAAGAAACCTCTCATTCTTAATGCTTAATCCTGATGGTATTCTCTAACTTCCGGCTAGACCGGTAACTGCCTTCAAAAAACGTTCTAGTTCTTCTTCAGTATTATAAAAAGCGATTGAAGCCCTGACTGCTGACAATTCTTTGATAGCCCTGATAATAATTCCCTGGTTTGCCAATAGAGCCACAACCTTTGCCGGTTCTACGCCCGACACTCTGAAACTAACCAACCCGGCCGCCTTGGAAGGTGTAATCACAGTAACTCCGGAAATTTTTCCCAAGTCTCTCCGGGCGGCTTCCGCCAATTGATTGGAATATTGAAATATTACCTCCCAGCCGACTTTCTCAGTCAACCATCGAATACTTGCCTTCTGCCCCGCCAGGTTGGGTACATTGATTGATGCGACTTCAAAACGTTCAGCGCCGGTGTGGGAAATAAATTCCCCCTCGGAGGAAAATTGCTCCACCGAACTATAACCGATAAAAGTTTGACCCAATTCATCCAGACGATCTTTCCGGATAAAAAGTGCACCGGTTCCTTCTGGACCTAATAACCATTTTTGGCCAGGTAAGCTATAATAATCAACCTCAAGTTCTCTGACATCGACTGATATGGCTCCAGCAGACTGCGCGCCATCGATAAGCACCGGGATATCCCTAGCGTGTGCAAGGTTTATTATATCGTGTAAAGGCAAGATTGCACCCGTACTATATGACACATGCGATAAAACAATCAACTTGGTTTTTCCGGTGATTTGTTCACGGATCGACTGAACTAAATTCTTTTCTGCCTTAGCGATGATAAAATGGACTCCATACCGTTTGGCAATCAGAAATAGGGGTAAAAGGACAGCTCCATGTTCAACATCGGTGGTGATGACTTCATCCCCTTTCTGCCAATTGATACCGCTAATCACGATGTTGATTCCTTCAGTCGTATTTTGAGTAAGAGTCACTTCTTCGGGTGTAGCGTTAATGAGTCCGGCAACGGCTTTCCTTGTTTGATCCTTGATAGTCCGTTTTCTCAGAAAAGCTTCGGCTCCAATCCTTCCATTCAATAATTCATTTTCCTGTTCTTGCAAAACAGCTTCAATGGTTTCAGTGGGTAGCGGTCCGACACTGCCATTGTTCATATAAAGAAATTTTCGTAATACCTTGAGTGATTCTCTGGCACTTTTGAGATGGATTTCATAGTTTGAAGGCATCTATTCCACTTCCAAACCGATTTTATTTGCGATTCCATAGGATGGAAAAATAAAAAGATCAAGTCAATTTCTATTCCAGAAATAAACTTGATCTCCAGTCCGACTGGTCAACCAAATTAAACGAATCTGCATTCCTACTTTTCCAATCTATTTAATATTATTTTAGTTTATTCATACCTGATTGTCAATACTAACCCCGGTAATTTCTACAATCCGGAGGGCCAAGTCAACTATCGATTTGAATCCGGGTCAGTTCTTCCCGATAATCTCCATAATTTTAGTAAATAAATTATAGTTAATTCACTCACCATGCACTTGCTCATGAATATCTTCATGCTCTTTAAAATCCCACGGTTCAAGGCCTACCGAAGTTCGGTAATTGTTAATAGCCTTGTGAACCGCGTCTTCAGCTAACACCGAACAGTGCATTTTAACCGGCGGTAGCCCGTCCAACGCTTCGGCAACTGCTTTATTGGTCAATTCCCAAGCTTCCTCAAGAGTCTTACCCTTGATTAGTTCCGTTGCCATGCTTGATGATGCAATGGCTGAACCGCAACCAAAAGTTTTGAACTTAACATCCTCAATCCGATTATCCTTAATTTTTAAAAAAATCTTCATAATATCGCCACACACCGGGTTACCCACTTCCCCGATTCCGTTGGCATCGGGTATCTCCCCTACATTTCTTGGATTCATAAAATGTTCCATTACTTTTTCACTGTACATCATCGTGCAATCAACTCCTTATTTTGGTGTTCACGCCATAATGGCGACATACTCCGCAGCCGCTCAACAATTCCAGGTAACACTTGGAGGACCCGGTTCACATCTTCTTCCGTTGTTGCACTGCCCATCGTCAGCCGTAATGAACCATGAACGCTCTCAACCGGTACACCAATTGCCACCAGTACATGGGATGGATCAAGGGAACCGGATGTGCAGGCACTACCACTGGATGCGCATATTCCCATGCTATCTAGGAGTAACAGGATGGACTCGCCTTCAATGAATTGAAAACAAACATTGACATTGCCGGCAAGTCGGCGTTCATCGGTTGGCCCGTTGAATTTGGTATAAGGAATTTTCAAAAGACCATCAACTAGCTTTTCCTTTAACCGCAAAAGTTTTTTGTTTTCGTTAGCCATCTCGGAGTTTGCCAGCTCGATCGCTTTACCGAGACCGACGATTCCGGCGATATTTTCCGTTCCAGCTCTCCGGCCCCGTTCCTGTCCTCCGCCGTGAATTAAGTTATCAATTTTTATTCCCTTGCGAATATAGAGTGCCCCGACACCCTTCGGTCCATAAAACTTATGGGCAGCCAGGGATAGCAAATCGATATTCATATCCTTTACATCAATCGGAACATGTCCAACAGCCTGAACTGCATCCGTATGAAAGAGGATTTTTCTTTCACGGCAAATGGCTCCGATCTCTTTAATCGGCTCAATGGTGCCGATTTCATTGTTGGCAAACATCACCGATACCAAAATGGTCTTATCGGTAATGGCCCGTTTTAATTCTTCCGGATCTACAAAACCGTATTGATCGACCGGCAAATAGGTAATTTCAAAGCCATTTTTGGCAAGAAATTCACATGCATGCAGAATGGCGTGATGCTCAATCTTTGTCGTAATAATGTGGTTACCGCGCTGCTTATGGGCAAACGCTATTCCCTTTAATGCCCAGTTATCAGCTTCCGAGCCGCCCCCAGTGAAATAAATCTCATCTTTGGCAGCATTCAAAACCTTGGCGACTCTTTCCCGGGCCTTATCAATTCCAATTTGAGTTTCGCGTGACAGGGCATATATCGAAGATGGATTACCAAAATATTCCTCGGTAAAGGGCACCATCTCCGCGGCAACTTCCGGTTTTACATAAGTGGTTGCAGCATAATCCATATAAACTTTATTTTTATCCATCTTTACACCCTCTCGATTTTCTTTCAATCTTTCGTAATCGTCAACCATATCTGCTAAAGTTGTCGATATCAACACCTGGTCGATACTTTCCTTCATCCGTACCCATAAGAGCCGGGTTGCGCAATAATCCATATTACTGCAATTGGTTTCGTCTATACAATCCGAAATCTCCACCGAACCTTCAAGCACGCTCATAATATCATTTACCGAAATCTCAGCGGGAGGCTTGCTCAATACATAACCACCCAAGGCGCCGCGAACACTTTGGATGAGGCCCGCTTTGCGAAGCTGAGAAAAAAGTTGTTCCAAATATTGTTCCGAAATATTCTGCCTTTCAGCCACCGACTTGATGGGAACCGGCTCTCCGCCATAGTTTATGGCCAAGTCCACCATGGCCTTTACACCATAACGGCCTTTGGTAGATAGTTTCATTCAATCACTCCCCATAAACTTGAGTAGTTTACTATAGATTCATATTAGCATACTTGACTATTATAATCAACATTAATTATACTTTTATCCCTATTTTTACATAAAATTTAACAACGCATGGATATCAAACAGTTACAAACGATAGCCAACTCAATGACTATTGGCTGAAAGCCAGCACCGCCAATTCACCTGATACAAAAACCGGGGGGCTCAAACTCGAGACAACATTCAAGCCTAAGCTATGGAATAGCTTCAGCATGCGGTATTTGATTCTTTCTTACAGACGGCTTTTAATAATATCTCCATTCCTCACCTATTCAAACCGACTATTCCGCAAATAACGCCCCGGGTCCCAAAAAAAGCTCCGAAACAGCCCCAAAAACATAAGAATTAAAAAAAGGAAGTTTCGTTACAAGGAAGAATAATAAAGAAGAATATTGAAAAAAAGTAAGAAATATTAATAATCGGTCATAAGTAGGTGCAAAGATGGAATATATAAAATGGCAGCAAGACAAGTATACCGTTAACGTCCAAAAATTTGACGAACAACATCAAAAATTAATTGAAATCATCAACGAAGTTTTCAATGCCAAAATGAACAACGCCGGAAGGGGAGTTATTTCAAACATTCTGATCCAACTCACCGATTATACCAAAAGCCATTTTCTGGATGAAATAACATTATTAAGGAAAAATGATTATCCCGATTTGGACACCCAAAACCGCGAACATGCCAAGTTCATTATGAAAGTGACTGATTTTATCCAGGAATTTCATGCCAACAATATTTCCTTAAATGACGAGATGCTCGATTTCTTAAAAAATTGGCTGATCGATCACATTATGCAAAAGGATAAGCAATACGGCGCCTATTTAAATGAACGGAATATTTATTAAAATAGGCTCAAAAAGATATCCCCAAATGTCAGCCACGAACCCCTCATCGTCCGGTAACTTTTTGTTTAGCTTATCTTTTATTACCGATAAGTATATATAAAAAATCCCGCCACCTAAACTCGGCTGCGGGATTAACGAAAAAGGCGATTTATGCAAATGGAATAACGGTAACCAGATACTGATAACCTAGGATAAAACGATCATCAAACCCTTGCTTGATCCGGTATCAAGCTTCCTGGAACAGCGAGGTCGACAAATACCGTTCGCCGGTATCCGGTAATAAAGCCACAATGGTCTTTCCTTTGTTTTCGGGCCTTTTTGCAACTTGCGTAGCAGCAAACGCTGCTGCCCCGGATGAAATACCAACCAACAAACCTTCAACCCTGGCCAGTTTCCGCGAGGTATCAAAAGCTTCTTCATTTTTTACTTTGTAGATTTCATCGATAACTTCTCGATTTATAATTTCGGCTACAAAGCCAGGACCAATCCCTTGAATTTTATGGGGTCCGGGATTACCGCCCGATAAAACCGGCGAATCAAATGGCTCAACAGCAATGATTTTAATATTGGGGTTTTTCTTTTTAAGGGCTTCACCCACACCGGTGATGGTTCCACCTGTTCCGACGCCGCCGACAAAAATATCGACTTTACCGTCTGTATCGCGCCAAATCTCTTCAGCAGTAGTCTTGCGATGGATTTCCGGATTAGCGGGATTCTTAAACTGTTGCGGTATAAATGAATTTGGAGTCTGGGCGGCAATTTCTTCCGCTTTACGAATAGCCCCTTTCATTCCTTCAGCTCCTGGGGTTAATACCAACTCAGCTCCCAATGCTTTTAAAAGATTACGACGTTCAATACTGAATGTCTCCGGTAGGGTAATAATTAATTTATAGCCACGGGATGCGGCGACGAATGCCAAAGCAATTCCGGTATTACCGCTGGTAGGTTCAATAATAACCGTGTCTTTATTGATGACACCTCTTTCTTCCCCATCCTTGATCATGGCATAGCCGATACGGTCTTTAACGCTACTTAAGGGATTGAAATACTCCAACTTTGCAATAAGTTTTGCTTCAAGACCATTTGCTTGATTGTAATTAGTTAGCTCCAAAAGTGGAGTGTTACCAATTAAATCTGTAATACTTTTGGCGATTTTAGACATTCAAAGACCTCCTCAGTGTTTTTGAATTTATAGTATTCTTATAAATTTAGTAGGATTTAATACATTAATCTTACAGCTAAAAAATAACTTTGTCAATATGTTCCTTTCTCATTTCACTTAAAAATCTGTTCTCGCACTTGTTTGAATGCCTCATCAATAAAATTCGGGATCATCAGAGGCTTGATTCCATTTTGCAATAAGTATTGTTCGGCTCCAGGACCGATTCGGGCCACCAAAACCGCTTTACAATCCTCTAATAGTTTGATTGTTTGGAGATGCGCACTTTCATCGGAGCCTTCTACATGGCATGAAGGTTGATTTTGCCTAAGCTCCAAAAATTGATAACCATTATCATCCAGTTCAAAAATAAGAAATTGTTTGGCCCTTCCAAAGTGCTCATTCACATACTTTCCATCCGTACTGGCAACTGCAATTCGATATGACACCGTGTACGTACCTTCTTTCATTTAAATTTCTATATTAATTATAAGGAATCCAATCAAAATTGCCAATATTTTTTTGTATTGGGGAATGCTTGCTAGAAAATTATTACTATGTTATAATCTATATTAAATTTATCGGCTTACCAGGATTTCAATATCGTCAATCATATCTACGGGGAATTTTTTAAGCCCCCTTTCCGGCCAGATCATATATCCAAGTAACAAAGCTGCCGAAAGATGCCTTGATCGAGAGCGAAGCGATTGCAGGCAATTTGAAATAAAAAGTACCCATGCCGAAATCACATACGGCAAATTTAGGAGGCTATATTATGGAAACTGGAACAGTTTTAGTAAAACGGGGTATGGCTGAAATGTTAAAAGGCGGAGTGATCATGGATGTTACCACTCCCGAGCAGGCAAAAATCGCTGAAGACGCCGGGGCCGTATCAGTAATGGCTTTGGAAAGAGTACCCGCTGATATTCGTTTGGAAGGCGGTGTAGCCCGTATGAGTAATCCCGAGATAATTCTCAGGATTATGGAGGCCGTAACCATACCCGTGATGGCCAAAGCTCGCATTGGTCATTTTGTAGAAGCCCAAATTCTTGAAGCTCTGGAAATCGATTATATCGACGAAAGTGAAGTCTTAACCCCTGCTGATGATCTTTATCACATCAACAAACATCAATTCAAAGTACCTTTTGTTTGCGGTGCCCGCAATCTGGGGGAAGCCTTACGCCGAATCGGTGAAGGAGCTGCCATGATCCGCACTAAAGGGGAAGCCGGTACCGGTGATGTTGTGGAAGCAGTCCGCCACATACGTCAGGTGAACGAGGATATCCGCCGGGTTGTGAGCGCCGGTGACGAGGAACTGATGACCATTGCCAAAGAATTACAGGCCCCTTATGAACTGGTGTTGGAAGTTAAAAAACTGGGCCGCTTACCGGTGGTCAATTTTGCAGCCGGCGGGATTGCCACCCCTGCGGATGCTTCTTTAATGATACAATTAGGTTGTGATGGAATTTTTGTCGGTTCAGGGATTTTTAAATCCGATAATCCGGCAGCCCGAGCCAAGGCAATTGTCGAAGCCACCACCCATTATCAAGATTTTAAACTACTAGCCGAAGTTTCTAGAGGCATAGGAACAGCTATGCGGGGTATCCATGTCGGTTCAATGAAAGCGGAAGAAAAGATCGCCGGACGGGGTTGGTAAGAAATTTCCTCTTACGATGATTCGTACAAAATAATAGACCAAAATAAGAAAATGCAGATGTGATATACCGAGGCGGCACATCTGCATTTCTCTTATTATAACTGACTTTAAGCTTTTGATTTTGATTTCGAATATACATCGAAAGAAACGGCCGCGAGGAGAACAAAACCTTTAATAGCTTGTTGCCAGTCGATACTAACGCCTAAGATAGACATACCGTTATTAAGAACACCCATTAACAAACCACCGACGATAGCCCCAACAACAGTTCCCACACCGCCAAGAGTCGAAGCTCCACCGATAAAACATGCGCCAATTGCATCCATCTCAAAGCCTTGCCCAGATTTGGGGGTTGCCGAGTTGAGTCTGCCGGTAAAAATAATTCCCGCTAAAGCAGCTAATACACCCATGTTAACATATACCCAAAACAGAATTTTCTTGGTTTTTACGCCTGAAAGCATTGCAGCTTTTGGATTTCCTCCATAAGCATAGATATGTCTTCCTACAATTGTCCGATTCGTAACAAATGAATATAAGATAACCAATCCGGTAACTATGATGAGAACCATGGGAATACCTTTATAGACAGCCAGACTATAGGTAAAAAGATTTATAACGCAAACTATTGCAATAATTTTCGCGATAAATGCCCCAGGTGATGAGACCTCAAATTCAAATTTCTTTTTATTGGCTCTTTCTAGGAATTGACCTGCAATAAATAAGATGGAAGCAACAATCCCGATAAGGATCGCCAGCAGGTTAATTCCGTTAAAATTAGTAATATCAGGCACAAAACCGGCGGCCAGAAAATTATAAGTGTCTGGCATTGGTGCAAGGCTGGTACCTTGTAATATAACCATTGTCAATCCTCTAAAAATAAGCATACCCGCTAAAGTAGTAATAAAAGCAGGAACTCCGATATAAGCGATAAAAAAGCCCTGAAAACAGCCGATTAAAAAGCCAATGAGCAAAGATAAAAAAATAGCCAAACTTACCGGCATATTCATTTTTAAAAGAAAAATCGCAGAGACCGCGCCCACGAATCCAGCTACGGAACCAACTGACAAGTCAACATTACCGCAGCATAATATGCACAAAAGCATTCCAATGGCTAAAATCATGACATAGCTATTTTGCTGAATGAGGTTGGAAATATTGAGGGGCTTTAAAAGTACCCCCTGAGTTAATATTTCAAAAAATATGATAACGACTACAAGTGCAATGAACATCATATATTGACGAATATTGCCCTTTAACAGATGGTTTTGTTTCATCCCACCGAGGTTATCCCTGAGTGCATTGTTCGATTTCATCACTTTGAGACCTCCCTATTACTTTGCATAATACATTGCATAATGTTTTCTTGAGAGGCTTCCTCCCTCGAAAGCTCTCCAACGATCCTTCCTTCATTCATGACGTAGATTCGATCACACATCCCAAGAATTTCGGGTAACTCCGAAGATATCATGATAACCGATTTCCCTTCTTCCACCAGTTCATTAATGATCGAGTATATTTCATACTTAGCTCCAACATCAATTCCCCGGGTCGGCTCGTCTAAAAACAAGACATCTGGGTCTGCAAATATGCACTTACTAAATACAACTTTTTGTTGGTTACCACCTGATAGATTTCCGGCTCTTTGGAAAACGCTGGAAGATTTGATTCTTAATTTTTCGCGGTATTCTTCCCCAACTTTAATTTCCTTATTTTCATCAACCACATTGAGTTTGGCTATTTTAGGAAGTGCTGAAAGTGTAATATTTCGCCTAATATCGGACGTTAAAACCAGACCGGCGTTTTTTCTATCTTCTGTTGAATAGGTGATTTTATTTTTTATCGCATCACTAACGCTGTGTAATTCTAATTCTTTACCATCCTTTTTAATATTGCCGGAAATTTTCTTGCCATAGGCTTTTCCAAATACACTCATGGCCAGTTCAGTCCGGCCGGCGCCCATTAATCCCGCAATCCCAACAACTTCACCTTTTCTTACATTCAAATTGATGTCCTTAAGGATCTGCCTTGAATCATCAGTCGGATCATAAGCATTCCAATTTTCGATTTCAAAACGAATATCACCAATTTGATTCTGCCGCTTCGGAAAACGATCTTTGATTTCCCGTCCAACCATGCCCTTGATAATGCGAGCCTCCGTTATTTCATCTTGCCCTTTGGTAAGAGTTTCAATCGTGGTCCCATCCCGGATAACGGTTATTTCGTCCGCAACTTTAATAACTTCCTGCAATTTATGGGAGATAATAATCGAGGTAATTCCATGTTCTTTCAGATCGAGTATTAAATTCAATAAATGGTCGGAGTCCTCATCGTTTAAAGCCGCAGTGGGTTCATCCAATATTAATATTTTTATATCCTTTGATAATGCCTTGCTAATTTCTACCAATTGTTGTTTGCCCATTCCAAGATCCATAACCTTGGTGTCGATATTGACATGTAAACCAACTTTTTTTAAGATTTCCAGTGTCCGTTGTCGGGTTTTATTCCAATTAATCGTAACCCCGTTACTCGTTTGTTCATTGCCGATAAAAATATTTTCTGCAACTGATAAGGTGGGAATTAATGCCAACTCTTGGTGAATAATAGCGATACCCTTCGCTTCGCTTTCTCGAATGTCCTTAAACTTGCATATTTCACCATCTACGATAATATCGCCTTCATAGGTCCCATAAGGATAAACCCCACTCAAAATATTCATTAGAGTGGATTTACCAGCGCCGTTTTCACCAACCAAAGCATGAATTTGATGGGGTTTAACTTTCAAATTGACATTATTAAGCGCTTTCACGCCTGGAAATAGTTTGGTGATATTTTTCATCTCTAAAACATAATTTTCCATTTTGATTCTCCCTTATTAATATGAAAATTCCACTTCGCCCGTTTAGGGCTAATACTTGGACTCGCGGAATTTTCATTCGTTTCTCGTGAAAGCCCGTTTGATGGGCTTTCGTTCGATTTAGTACCCGTAATAAAGGTATGTGACAAAACTGAAGAGTATTGGCGCCGAAATGTTTTTTAATTCCGGTATTGTTTGCAGTTTAAAATGATTGAAAGGAAGGAAGCCATCGGTACTCCAAAATGGTAATAGGCTAGAAAGAAAACCAATAGGAGTAGTTTACCGATGGCTTACCATAATGAAATAATCTTAATAAATTATTTACAATATTATTGAATCTTTTTCTACACCATAAAAATCTTTGCAATAGAATAGCCCAAAAATTAATGATTCTTGGTGTTTTAACTATTTGAACTGACCCGAGATATTTCAATCGGTTATCATATTTCTTGATAACCGATTGAACTCACGGAAATTTATCTTACTTAATATCTGATTCTTTGAGGTAACCGGAATCGATAACTAATTTTTGATAGTTGTCTTTGGTTACAACATAAGGTGTAAGCAAGTATGACGGAACGATTTTGACGTTGTTGTTATAGGTTTTGGTATCATTAATTTCAGGTTTGGACCCTTTTAAAACTGCATCGACCATATTAGAAGCAACTTTTGCGAGGTCACGGGTATCTTTCAAGATAGTGGAATATTGTTGTCCAGCCTTGATGAGTTTAATGGATGCGGCTTCTGCATCTTGACCAGTAACAATTGGTAAGTTTTTACCGGGAACAAATCCGAAAGAAATCAGGGATGATAAGATACCTCTGGAAATTCCATCATACGGTGCTAATACTCCATCAAGAGCTTTTCCACCGCTATAATTAGCAGCTAAGATTGCATCCATACGTGCTTGGGCGACAGCTCCATCCCAACGCAGTGTACCGATTTTATCCTGGGCGATTTGTTTGGAAGGAACAACGATTTGGCCTTTGGCCATTAAGGGTTTAAGAACATCCATAGCTCCCGAATAGAAATAGAAAGAGTTGGTATCGTCAGGGGAACCGGCAAATAACTCGATATTCCAAGGGCCTTTGGCTTTCACTTTCTTCAGGCCTTCAACTAAGGATTGAGCTTGGAGTTGGCCGACTTTTCTGTTATCGAAAGTTGCATAATAAGAAACTGCTTTGGTATTTACCAACAAACGATCGTAGGAGATAACTTTAACGCCGCCTTTAGCTGCATTGTCGAGTGTGGCCGAAAGAGTAGAACCGTCAATTGCAGCAATTACAAGGACTTTTGCCCCTTTTGCTACCATATTTTCAATCTGCGCTTTTTGAGTTGGAATATCATCTTCGGCGTACTGTAAGTCAACTTTGTATCCTCTTTTTTCAAGGATATCTTTCATGGTATGGCCGTCTTTAATCCAACGTTCAGATGACTGGGTAGGCATTGCGATTCCTACATAACCTTTACTGGCTGCCGTTCCAAAACCCGCAAGTGCAAAGACCATCGAAAGCGCTACTAGGAAAACCAATAATTTCTTCATACAATCTCCCTCCAAATGTTTTTTATCGTGAATAACCTTAGTTAAAACACCCGCTGTAATAATAAAAACACCTTTATAAGTCGTACATAAATCGAAGATGAACCGGAATCGTTAAAATGGAAAACACACAAGACATCTTATTATCCACCAGGATATGTATTGGCTGTTATTTCATATCAAGAAAAAGATTCTGTACCATCTAAGTTTCTTGTTTTTATTTTTTTTAATTATTTTTAATTTTATTTTAACGTTTACCTTTTTAATTGTCAATAGGAAGCCTTGTCTGTGGGTTAACATAGTATGTTAATAACTGCCAGTATAACGTTGGAGAAAGTGTTTTGATATCAGTGGCTTTTAGAGGTCACTCAAAACGAACAATTCCAAAAAAAATAATTAAAAAAACATGGGACTAATACGAGTCCCATGTTTTTTATTTAGGAGAATGTATTTCAATTCATACTATAGTTTCTTTACTTAGTAACTCAAAGTATCGTTTTAAAGACTCAATTAGTGAATAGTCTTAACAAGCTCTAGCTACCATTCAAACTTCCAAATCCGCTATTAGATCTTCCGGCTCTTCCAACCCCACTGATAATCTTATCAAGTTTTCGGTTATTCCCAATTTTTCCCGTTCTGGTTTAGGAATCGAAGCATGGGACATTTTCACCGGATATGAGAGTATGGACTCGACTCCTCCCAAACTAACCGCCACCGACCATATTTGAGCATGTTTCATAATGGCCCTGGCCCGCTTCACTGTGTCCGTTTTAAAGGATAGGACCGCACCAAAACCAGATGCTTGAGCTTTGATAATTTCATGTCCTGGATGGTCTTTAAGACCCGGATAATAGACAGCGGTGATCCAAGATTGCTCTTTTAGCCAACCGGCTATCTTCAAAGCTGATTGTTGCTGAATCTCCATCCGTGCTCGTAATGTTTTAATACCACGCATTAATAACCAACAATCCTGGGGTCCCAAAACCGCTCCGAAGCCATTTTGGACAAAATAAATTTTTGAGGCGAGCTCTGGAGATTTGGTAATAACCGCTCCTCCGATAACATCACTGTGTCCACCCAAGAATTTAGTAGCGCTATGGATTACAATATCAACTCCCAAATCCAGTGGCCTTTGGAAATAAGGTGATAAAAAAGTATTGTCAATCATGGTAATTAAACCATGTTTTTGGGCGATATCAACCGCTCCAACTACATCCGTAATTTTTAATAAAGGATTGGAGGGGCTTTCTAGAAAAAGCGCTTTAGTATTCGGCTTGATTGCAGCCTCAATATTCTCCAGCTTGGTCATATCCACAAAGGTATGAGTAATTCCGAATTTACTAAAAAAACGGCTTAAAATCCGGAAAGTACCACCGTAAATATCGGCCGGCACCACCAGATGATCCCCCTGTTCCAAAATGGAGAGGGCAGAGGATACCGCAGCCATTCCGGAAGCAAAGGCATAAGCATGAGTCCCGTTCTCAATAGCCGCCAAGGTTTTCTCCAATGCCTCCCGGGTCGGGTTGCCCGAGCGGGCATAATCGAAGGGCCCCGGATTATCAATATCCCCCTGATGAAATGTGGAAGCCTGGTAGATCGGTATACTCAAGGCTCCGGTATGGGGATCAATTTCATTTCCATTATGTAATAGTAGAGTTCCATACTTCATAGGCTTTCTTCTCCTTTCGATATTGCTTGATCCAAGTCCAGAATTAAGTCATCCACATCTTCAATCCCCACCGAGAGGCGGATCAAGTCTTCCGTGATTCCAATTTCTTCCCGGATTTCTCGAGGAATATCTCCATGGGTCTGTTTCACTGGATAGGTAATTAATGTTTCAACTCCGCCCAAACTTTCGGCATAAGTAATCAGTTTCAGATGATTGATAATTTGAGTTACTAAACCAACATTTTGCGTTCTAAATGATAACATAGCCCCAAAACCACGGCTTTGCCTGCTTTGAATTTCCATACCAGGATGGTCCGAAAGTCCCGGATAATAGACTTTTTTGATTCTTGGGTTTTTCTCGAGCCAGGCAGCAATCTTCCCGGCGTTTTGTTGTTGTTTATCCATCCGGATGGCAAGAGTCTTCATTCCCCTAAGCATCAACCAACTATCCTGCGGTCCCAAAATCGCTCCGGTCGAATTCTGTATGTAACCAATCCTTTGACTAAGTTCAGAAGTACGTGTGACCACCATACCGGAAAGGACATCGTTATGTCCACCCAAATATTTAGTCCCGCTATGAAGAACAATATCCACCCCCAATTGTAAGGGTTGTTGGAGGTAAGGAGTCATAAAAGTATTATCAACAATTGTTAAAATACCATTTTCCTTTGCTAAGAATGAAATTTTTTGGAGATCGGTTATTTTCATCAATGGATTGGTAGGAGTTTCTATAAAAAAAGCTTTGGTTTTGCCTGGAACAATTCCTTTTTTAACATCTTCGAGTTTGGTTGTATTTACGTAGGTTGTGGTCAGCCCATACTGTTTAAAGTTTTTTTCCAGGACCCGGTAAGTCCCGCCATATAAATCGTTGGAAACCATAATATGATCGCCGGAAGAAAATAGCATCAATACTGCAGTAATGGCCGCCATACCCGATGAAAAAGCGAAACCGCGGTGCCCTTTCTCAAGCTCTGCCATTACCTTTTCAAGAACTTCCCGAGTGGGGTTCACTGTCCGCGAATAATCATAACCAGTCGATATACCCACCGCCGGATGACGGAATGTAGCGGTTTGATAAATTGGTGTGCTGACAGCACCGGTTACCGAATCAGTACAGAGTCCGGCGTGGGCTAACTGGGTCTCAATCTTCATGTTATCAACCTCCTTATAATAAAAAAACCTCTTTCAAATAGAAAGAGGCTAAACCCGTCTTGACCTCTCTCATCTCCCAGGTTACCCCGTCGGAATTGGCACCGCATCCATCTGCCGAAATGTAGTTTCGCTAGAAACTGCAAATCCAGCTTGCTGGATAGTTGCCGAAGGATCATCGGGCCGTTCCCTCACCTTCTCTGGATAAGAGTTTTATTGTTTTCAATTATAATTAATCAAATGAAAATAGTCAACATTATCTTTTATTCAGCTTTCCTTGATATTTTTAGACCACTGGATAGTCGTTCCTACACTATCGTTTCAATCAGCCTATCGTAAAGAAAATGCAAAGAAGCCCCGCCACCTGATCTGGGCAACGGGGTATAAAGGAGGTTTATGCAAATGAAAAAGGGGTTGATAATATATATAACGGCATTGGATTTATAAAGTTTCGACCAAATTAAAAATATAGACAGTCACATATTCATTAAAAAACTTTCGAATTTTGTTCGATATAATAAGTCATCGAAAATATATCATCGTCAAGTTGAAAAACTAACTTGGTCGTTTTTGCTCTACTAATCATCAAAAACACTTCATTACCCGATATCACTACCGGCGGAGATATATTAATCAAATTAATTGCTTTATATTTACTAATGGCTAAGTTTACTATAAAAGTTGTTATCTCTCCAATGGCATTTTTGGCATCTTTATCAAAAACTTCGGTCATCTCACCTCTAGCTAATGAAGCTATTTTTAAAGCCCGCTCTTTACTGAAACCAAATATAATATTGCCTTGTAATGTTTGAGAAAAACTATTTAAAACATTAACCTGATCGGCTGATGATAGTAATTTTTCTTCTGCCTCATATTTAAATTGCGGTTTCATTTTGAACAGGGGAAAAAACTCAGTTATCGACTGAATAAACGCATCCTTGATCTCCATAAAAACTACACTCCTTCAAATCCAATCTTAATTCGAATTGCTCCATACTTGGTATGATAGATCTTTGCGTCCGACATTACCCCAGGAGTTGTAATTTCCAAATTATCGCCTGCAAATATCGCTGGCGGTGTCAATCTAAGATTAATGCCCTTATATGTGTTATTTAGCGAAGTAATCCCATTACCGGTAATCATATTGGTAAATTCAGCGAGATAAAAACATAAGTCCATTTCATCTCCGGCTGGTTCACCATTCATGGATTCGTATATTTTCTGAGCTAAGTCTCGATGCATCTCCACATGAACTCTCCCTTTGTTGAGTCCAACCACTCCCACTATCGCTGAAAGCGTTTTTCCACTTATTTCTTCCGCTTCACTATTCTGAGATAATTCCAATTCCGGTATTTGGGTAACCATTATTTGAAACGTTTGATAAAAACAACTGCAAAAAGTATAAAATTTACTCTGATCCATCAGTTAGCTCCTTTAGTTTGCTCCTTTTTTTGTATCTTAATTCCCATACCAATCTTTTTTCCTTATTTCATCAATGCGATAAATCAAAATTTCACCACTCCTGCTGTTAAATATGATTTTCCGGCCAAACTGTCCGCAAACATCGATGGTCATAATTTCAATCTGATACTTTTTGATCATTTTCTCAGCCAGAGTGGCATTGTCACTACCGATGGAAGACCTAATGTGTTTGTTTTCCCCGCCACCAATAATATGAGCTTTTAAATCACTTTTTTTTGAACCCAGCTGCAACATTAATTCTATTAAATAGGGGATCGCCACATCACCGTATTTCCCATTACGTTCCCCGTCCAGTGATGTACTGTAGATATAATGATTCATTCCCCCAAAGTATCTGAAACTATCCCACAAACAAACCGCCACGCAGGAACCCAGCACTGTATGAATCAGATGAGGTTCCAAACTTGCAAAAATATAACCCGGGTTCAAGAAATAAGGTTTATTTTCTTCTTTTTTTATCGTTCTAATCTTGAATCACACCCTTTGTAGACCCGGCGAGAGCCCTGTTTCCTATTGCCAACATGTACTTAATTCCTTCAGGGTTGTTTGTTGGCCCCGGTGGTTAAGACTGGTGATCACGATTCCATCCGCAACCCCAAGCTCCAAGTGTAAGGATACGTGGCCACCTTCCTTAGCTAAATGTTTATTACCATGGTCTAAAAGTGCCGCGGATCTTTTTCCAGCGGGATCACATCTTCCGGCGAAACCACCTTAGTCTTTTGCTCCGGCAATAAATGATTGGAATGAGCCTGCTCCGATTTTAGTGAAGATTGGTAAAGCGCGGTCTTGGCCGGTTGACCGGGATGATGAGTTGGATGATGTGTCCCGTAATTGGAAAATTCCAACTCTGTTTCGAGAGTACTCGCCTTGCCATTCACTAACTGTGAAAGTTCAAGGACGATCTTCCTCATGCTTTCAGACTGAGCGGTTAATTCCTCGGCCGCGGAAGCGCTCTCTTCGGCATTGGCTGCGTTTTGCTGGGTGACCGTTTCCATCTGGGACATGGCTTTATTGACCTGATCCATTCCCTGGGCCTGTTCCTGGCTGGCGGCAGAGATCTCCTCCAGCAATTCGCTGACCTTTTTTGCCTGAGTGGTTATCTCAGTTAACGCTTCCTTAACTCTCTCAGCAACCGTAACCCCTTTATTGGAGAGTTCAATGTTGGATTCGATAATGGCCGTGGTATCCTTGGCGGCCTGGGCGCTTTTTTGGGCCAGATTCCGTACTTCCTCGGCCACCACTGCGAAACCCATTCCGGCCTCCCCGGCCCGGGCCGCTTCAATGGCGGCATTCAAGGCGAGGATGTTGGTTTGAAACGCAATATCATCAATAACTTTAATAATTTTTGCTATCTGGTCGCTGGATTTTTTAATCTCCTGCATCGAACCCATCATTTCCTGCATCTCGATGCTTCCTTTATTAGACGAGCTTTTGGCATGTTCTGATAGTTCGGCCGCTTGGATAGTATTGGCGGAATTTTGTTGCAACATTGAGGCGGATTCCTGTAAGGTTGACGAGGACTCCTCGATGGCCGCTGCTTGCTCTGTACTGCCTTGTGACAGTTGCTGGGCCGATGCCGATAGCTGGTTTGAAGCTGCCGCCACCTGCTCCGCTCCTTCATTAAGGGCATTGACAATTTTATTAACTGGTTTGGTAATGCTGCGGGAAATGTAAAACGCCAGAAAGGCTCCCAACGCCACGGCCACGATGCCCAGGATAAGCATCATGATCACTGAAACGGCAGCAGCCCGCTTAGCTGTCGCCTGCTCGGCACTATTAAATTTTTTTTGAAATTCAACAAAGCTATTTATGACACTATCAGACTCTGCCATTGCCGGGTCGGCTTGATTTATCAAGAAAGCTTCGGCTTCTTTAATATTGCCTGCTCTGCGTAATTCCATCATTTGGTTGTTGGCGGTTACGGCAGCCTTGGTAAGTTCGACGATCCTGGCCAGGAACCTTCTCCCTTCTTCCGTATCAGCCGGCGCCTTTGTCAACTCTGCAAAAATTTCGTTATATTTTGCTCTTTGGGCCGCAAGTTCTTCATTGTTCTTTGCCGATAGGGTGTCCGTCGTGATGACCGACTCGAGCGATCCTTTTGTAATAAGCAATCTGGTTCCCTTCAAAGCGTTCTGGAGCCGATAACACATATCAATTTTTACATTATCCGCATCAATTATCTTATTCAGCCTGGCGCTGATATGGGATAAAGTATATAACGCCATAAAGAGCGTCACCACCATCACCAGAAGCACCGCGCCAAAACCTAAAATTAACCGGTTGCTAAGCTTCATACCGTCTTTCATGCTACCTCTCATGTTAACTCCTCCTTTATTCTCTTAAATTACACTTTCAATTTCTTCATTTTCGGGTAAAGCCTTCTTTATGAGCGTGATTTCTTCCCGGTTTAAGATCTTTTCAATATCAATTATTAAGATCACTTTATCTCTTAGTTTCCCGAGCCCCATCAAAAAATCTCCCTCGATTTGGGCATCGTACCCCGGTGTCTCAATCTCACTTTTTTGAATATTGACTACCTCAGCGACCGTATCTACGACCAACCCTATCAACCGCCGATTATTGGTTACATTAACTTCAATCACGATAACACAAGTCCTGTCAGTATAAGGCTTTCCATCCATTCCGAACTTCAAACGCAGATCCATAATGGGAATTATTTTTCCTCTTAGGTTCACTACTCCCTTGATATACCCTTGCGTTTTGGGAATATGAGTGATATCCAACATCCCAATGATTTCCTTGGCCTTTTGGAGCGGAATCCCATAAGTCTCGTTACTTAAAGCAAAAGTTAAATATTTTCCTCCTTGCGCTTCCATCAAATCGCCTCCCCTATCTTATATAAATTTTCAATATCCAAAATCAGCGACACTCTTCCGTCTCCCAAAATTGACGCCCCGGCAAGAAAGGTCTGCTGACTGAATTCACTTCCAATTGGTTTGACCACCACTTCCCGTCTCTCAACAACGTTCCGGACTGTGATTGCTTTAAATACCTGTTCCAACTCTAATACAATAATCAGGCCATCCTGTTCTTCTTTACCATCCTCCTGCAAATCAAATAATTTGGTGATTGGGATTAGCGGAATCAGCTCCTCCCTAACCCGAATCATCCTTTTATTTCCACTGATACTGATCCATTGAACCTCGTTTGATTTCACAATTTGTTTGATACATAGCGTAGGAATAATATACTGGGAACCCTGAATATCAACAATAGTTCCGTTGATCGCCGCCAAGTTGATAGGTATCTTCAAGGTGAAGGTGCAACCCGCACCCGGACGGTTATTAACTTCAACCTTACCGCCGATCTTGGATATTTCGGTCTTGACCACATCCAGCCCCACGCCCCGCCCCGATACATTATCCACAATCTCGGCTGTTGACAATCCGGGTAAAAAAATGAGATTGATAATCTCTTCGTCACTATAGTATTGGGAAGGGTCTATCAAATTTTTAACAATGGCTTTCTGATAAATCTTCTCTAATGATAAGCCTTGGCCGTCATCCGCCACTTCAATATAAACGCTGCCTCGCTTACTATAGGCCCGGATCGAAACCTGGCCTTCCGCCGGTTTACCTTTAACGACCCGCTCCGACTCTTCCTCAATTCCATGAGAGATAGCGTTCTTTACCAAATGCAAAAGGGGATCTAAAATCTTCTCCGTTATCCCCCTGTCGATCTCTGTTTCTTCGCCCTGAATCACCAAGTTAACGTCTTTACCTACTTCAGCAATGGTATCACGGCCGATACGATTGATCTTCTGAAATGTTGATTTCATAGATACCATCCGTAGGGACATGGATACATTTTGAACCTCTTTGGTAATCTTCTCCATCCGTAATAGATTGGTTACAAATGTATCATTACTATCGAAACGTTTGACAGCTTCCCGCTCTGCGAGTGATTGGATAATGATTAATTCTCCGATCATATCAACCAGACTATCTATTTTGGCAGTCGGAACCCTGGTATATCCGGCGTATCCACCATCATGAGTTATCATCTTTGAAGCTTTCTCCTGAATTCGTAAAGACTTGATAATCTCCTGAACTTCCGCCTTCTTTTCTTTCACCGCTACCTGGCCAAATTTTAATTCCGGGTGTTGTTCTTGCTTATGTAATAAATCCTCTACTGTTTTCGGACTAAGCCCCTGGCCGACTAAAATTTCCCCTAATTTTTCGACTTTAAGGGCTTGATATTCTGGCGCCTCGTTACCGGTACTCTGTTCTATATCTTCACTATCAAACTCATTACTTTGCTTCAACTTTTTCAAATGGACTTCTACCAAATTCAAAAAGTTAATGTCCCGGTTTAAGCTTAAATCATCACAGATCCTTTTCAGGTAATCGGAAGATGCCAATATCAAATCAACAAAATATTTACTGACTTTGAGCTCTCCTTTGCGGCATTTATCCAGCTGGGTTTCGGTTTGATGCGCTATAGCGCGGACCAATTCTTGGTTGACAAATCCTGCCAAACCTTTGATAGTGTGAAATGAGCGAAATAAGCTGTGAACCATTTCCATATTGTCCGGGTCAGTCTCTAAAGCCAAAACGTTCATTTCAATGTTTTCAATATGCTCCCGCGTTTCCACCAAAAAATCATTCAAAAACTCCGGATCCACATCTTCGGTTGCTTCTATGGTTCCGTTAATGATTCCGGCGACCAAATCCCCAGTCTCATTATTGGTTATTTCTGAGGTCAAATCAGTTTTCGGTTTTAGTTCTTCTGTTATTTCTAACGTTTGCCCATTGTTTCCCAAATCCGGGCTGGCTCCGGTAGTGATATCAAGAGCTGATTCAACGGAGGCTTCCACTTCAAAACTGACTTCCAGCCGGATGGGCCCGTATTTTGTTTCGTAGACCTTGGAAGACGAAAACATTTGCGAGCTCAAGATATCCATTTCTTTATCGGCAAATAGCGCCGGAGGGGTCAAACTCAGATTGTGACCTTTATATACATTGTTAAGCATGGTAATTCCATGACCGGCAATCATATTGGTAAACTCGGCCAAGTAAAAGCATAATTCCATCTCATCTTCAATGGTCTCACCATAGGCGCATTCATATAATTTTCTCACTTGAGACTCTTGTATTTCTATCAGAACCCGTCCTTTATAAAGACCGACAATCCCCACAACAGCTGAAAGTCTTTTACTCTTCGGCTCCAAGATTTCCATGCCAAGAGTAGACTCCGGTTCCGGTAAATCATTGATTATTTTAAGCGCCGCATCATCAAAACAATTAAAAAAATAATTGAACTCTTTTGGCTCCATTTGACTGCTCCTTTCTAACTATATACTACGGATGCATGTCACCAATTCTTCAGGTTTAAAGGGTTTGGTCAGAAAAAATTTCACTCCGATCCGCCTGGCTTTATTGACCAATTCCTCATCACCCATAGCACTCATGATCACAATTTTGGTTGCCGGATCCCTGCGTAATAAATGTTCCGCTGTTTGAATTCCGTCCATTATCGGCATGGTAATGTCCAAAACGATCGCATCCGGCTTTAATACAGATACCAATTCCAAACCTTCCTGCCCGTTGAAGGCTTGGCCTACTAACTCGAATCCTTCAGGTTCCAGTGCTCTTTTTACTGCTTTGAATACCATTGGAGAATCGTCAATCACCAGCACTTTATGGTTTTGTTCCATAAAAAAACCTCCCTAAATTAAAACTTTGATCCTTTTTTCTTAGTCCCATTTCCGATAGTAGGTATCAAACAACGAATAAATGATCGATCAAAATCTGGGGAATCTCTTCCAGGGCAGTGAGTTTTGTAACTGCGCCGATGGTCAGCGCCTCTTTAGGCATACCATACACAGCTGAACTGGCTTCATCCTGCGCAATGGTAAATGCTCCGGCTTTTTTCATATCCAACAACCCCTGCACGCCATCCTTGCCCATCCCGGTTAAAATAACCCCAATGGCTTCCTTTCCGGCATACATCGCCACTGATCGAAACAACACTTCAATTGAAGGGCGTTGGCGAAAAACCAGCGGACCGGTTTTCACCGCAACAAAATAACCTTCCCTGCCTCTTTGAAAAACAATATGTTTATTGCCGGGAGCCAACAACACCTTTCCCGGGGCAAGAGCCTCGCCGGGCTCAGCTTCTTTTACTTCCAGGGCGCAGATCCTTCCCAGTTGTTCCGCGAACACTTTGACGAGATCAGGGGGCATGTGCTGAACAATCAATATTGGCGGCATTCCATCCGGCAATCGCTTTAATATGGAGGCAATGGCTTCCGGTCCGCCGGTAGCCGCCCCAATGGCGATAACCTTCCCTGCCGCCGCTTCTTTGGCTTTTTGGGGAAGAGCCAACACCGGTCCGGCAGTTTGGGCTAGAAAGTGACGGACCGGTTTTAACTGGATTACCGCTTTTATCTTCTCAGTTAGCTGCTTCGTCATATCTTTTACTGAGTATGAGGGGCCCGGTTTGGCGATGACCTCAGCCGCCCCAAGCTCCAAAGCCCGCAACGCGGCCGGTGCGCCCTCCTTGGCCAGTGAACTGACGATAATCACCGGCATGGGACAGTTAATCATCAACTGTTCCAAAAAGGTCAGCCCATCCATTTGCGGCATTTCAATATCAAGTAATAATACATCCGGTTTCAGTCGGGTAATCAGTTCACGGGCGATAAATACATCCGCGGCGGCGCCGACCACTTCCAGCGCCGGATCTTTGGCGAGTTCATGCGTTAGAATTTTACAAACCATCGCCGCATCATCCACAATCAATATTTTAATTTTTGGTTCCATGGGTTCCAATCCAATCATCTTCTCTGATTTCGTTGTTTTTGCAAGTCAACTTTGCCACTCCCGCTTTTTATGATCATAACTTTCCTTGTTTCAAATAAATCGTAGGCTCTAAATATTGAAAACTATATTGTTTATTAAGCAGGCTCTCGGAATGCCCGATAAACATCAATCCTCCGGGAGCCAGAACCTCGTGAAATTTTTGCACCAGTTGTTGTTGTATTTCCGCATTAAAATAAATCATGACATTGCGGCAAAAAATAATATCGAACGTACTTTGAAACGGAAACGGATCCATTAAGTTAAACTGTCTAAACGTGATTAACTCTTTGACACTGGCCTTGACTTCATAAAACTCTTCATTGCGATTAAAATACTGTGTCAGAAAGTACGGATCCATATCTTTTTTAATCGTAAGCGGATATTGCCCGCTTTGGGCAGCGGCCACTGTATAATGGCTGATATCCGTTGCCAGTATTCGAATGGCTATCTCCGGGGGTAGCCATTCCCTTAAAACCATACCTAGAGTATACGGCTCTTCACCGGTTGAACACCCGGCGCTCCAGAGCCGGACTTCGTTGTTTTTTAAGATCCGCTCATTTTTTTCAAAGATTAACCGCAGCTGGCTGCGAATAAACTCAAAGTGGTTATTTTCCCTGAAAAAGCTGGAATGATGAACGGTAATTTCATTAACAAACTCCACCCAGTATTGTTTATTCGCCCCTGTAGTTAAAAGCTGGAAATATTCATCGCAAGAATCCAGGTTATTCTTACGTAACAGCCCATCCAGCTTGCCTTCAACCATTTGCCGTTTCGTTTGAATTCCGCAATTATCGAATATCAGAGCGCGAAATTTTTCGTATTGAATATCGGTCATGGTAATCATGGTTTAAAACTGACGCGGATCTTTTTCCAGCGGAATGACATCTTCCGGAGAAATCACCTTGGTTTTTTTATCCGCCTGTTCCGGCAATAAATGATTGGGATGAACCTGATCCAATCTTGGCAATGACTGGTGAACCGCGCCTATCGTCTTGGCCGTTTGGCCGGGGTGATGAGTTAAATGATATGCCCCGTTATTGGGAAAATCTGATTGGGCTTGTAAAGTACTTGCCTTGCCATGAACCAGTTGTGAAAGGTCCTGGATAATTTTTCGCATACTTTCAGCCTGGGCGCTTAACTCTTCGGCTGCCGAAGCGCTCTCTTCGGCACTGGCCGCATTTTGCTGGGTAACCGTTTCCATCTGGGCCATGGCTTTATTGACCTGCTCCACTCCCTGGGCCTGCTCCTGGCTGGCGGCGGAGATCTCCTCCATTAATTCGCTGACCTTTTTCGCCTGTGCGGTTATTTCATTTAAAGCTTCCCTAACTCTCTCGGCAACCGTTACCCCTTTATTGGAAAGTTCAATATTGGATTCGATAATGGCCGTGGTATCCTTGGCAGCCTGGGCGCTTCGCTGGGCCAGATTCCGCACTTCCTCCGCCACTACCGCGAAACCCATTCCGGCTTCGCCAGCCCGGGCCGCTTCAATGGCGGCGTTTAAGGCAAGAATGTTAGTTTGAAACGCAATATCATCGATAACTTTAATTATTTTAGCTATCTGGTCGCTGGATTTTTTAATCTCCTGCATCGAGCCCATCATTTCCTGCATCTCGCTGTTGCCTTTATCGGCTGAAGTCTTTGCCTGCTCGGATAACTGGGCCGCTTGTTTGGTATTGCCGGTATTTTGCTGCAACATTGAGGCGGATTCCTGTAAGGTTGACGAGGTCTCTTCGATGGCCGAGGCTTGTTCGGTGCTGCCCTGGGATAATTGTTGGGCAGTTGACGAAAGTTGGTTGGAGGCCGCCGCAACTTGACTAGCGCTTTCATTAAGAGCATTGGCGATCTTATTTACGGGCCTGGTAATACTGCGGGTAATAAATAAGGCAATTCCAAGGGCCAATATGGTAAAAAATACTCCGATTGTCAATAATAACTGAAATGAATTTTTATAGGTCTGAAAGGCGCTCTGTTTGATCTCATATTCGCGTTTTTGCGTAACATCGACAAACTTTTGAATCAAAGCCAAGCCTTCCCTGGTAATTGGATCGGATTGGTTCCCTAGCACTACGGCCGCTTCAGTGAATTTACGGGATTGCGCCAATTTCGCCACTTGATTATTGAAAGGCAGGGCCTGAGTCATATTCTCCTGCAGACTTTGGAAAATGGCTTTTTCATCCTCAGCCAAGGGGAGCTTATCCGATAGGGATTTCCGCGCTTCCTCCATTGCCGCGCGAGCCGCCTTTTTCTCATTGCTCTCCAGTTCCAGGATGGCAGGATCGCTAAATATCATCGTCCCCCGTGTGGTCAGTACGACCCTATACATTGACTGTCTGATCGTATCAACCATCATGATCTTTTCCGTATTCACCGATAACTCTTGCAATTTTAAATTGATCTGATGTATATTATAAACCGAAATTATAATCAAACCTATAACGATTAGCAACATACATCCAAACCCCAGGATAATTCGGGTACTTAATTTAATATTATTTTTCATTAGAAACACTCCCATCCGGTCAAATTTTTATTTTTCCAGCGTTCCCATGCGGGTACAAAACCTTTCCATAATAGTCAATAATGCCTTTATACAGATCGTAAATCTCCTCCCCCGGTAAAAAAGTTAAAAACTTGCCTCTTTGAAGCTCAATTAAACCGTCTCCCCGAATTTTATAATTTCTTACTATCAATAAGTAGCTCCAGCACTTCTGATTGGGCAACCGGTTTACTAAATAAATATCCTTGGATACGGTCGCATTTATGCTTTATAAGGTATTCAAGCTGCTCTGGGGTTTCAACGCCTTCGGCAATTACGCATAATTCAAGCATTTGTCCCAGCAAAATTACCGGCTCGATGAGGGATTTGTCATTTCCTCCGGGAGTAATCGTATCAATAAAGGTCTTATCAATTTTCAGCGTGGAGATGGGTAATTGTTTAAGATAATTAAGGGATGAATAGCCCTTTCCAAAATCATCCAGGGCAATCTTAATCCCTTTTTCTTTCAATTTTTTCAACGTACAACCGACTAAGTCGAAGGATTCCATCAGTAAGGATTCGGTGATTTCCAACTCCAGGAATTGCGGGGCAACGTTTGCGGATTTAAGAAGTTGAAACACTGTATCCACAAAATCATTTTGCATCAATTGTAAAATTGAAAGATTCACCGAAACCGAAAGATTTTTATACCCCTGTTGCTGAAGTTCGCCTAAAAAGTTACAGGCGTTTTGTAAAACCCATTTACCGATAGGAATGATTAATTGGTTCTCCTCGGCTATTTTGATAAACCTTTCCGGAGATATTTTACCTAAGTAAGGATTGTCCCACCGCAACAACGCCTCAAACCCGGCTATCTTTCCTGTTTCCAAGTCGACTTGAGGTTGATAACACAATTCAAACTCGTTATTGTCCAAAGCACTGTGTAAATATTTTTCGATCCTTATCCTTTCAGCAATGATTTCATTCAAAGTTGGGTCGAATATGATATAGCGTTTTTTTCCCAGGTTTTTTGCTTTGTACATGGCAATTTGGGCGCATTTCAACAATTCTTCGGAACAGATTCCATGTTCCGGAAAGATTGATATCCCAATGCTTACGGATAAATATATAATGCTATCATCGAATAGAAATGGCTCTATAAATCCCTCGAGAATTTTTATTGCCATACGTTCAAGCTGCTCTACCTGACCGATACTTTCTACAAACATTACAAATTCGTCACCATTCAATCGATAAAGCGATCCGCCGCCGCTTATCAAAGTTTCAAGCCGTTTACTAATTAGTATCATGAACTGATCGCCAAAAGATTGCCCTAACGCATCGTTTACACGTTTAAAATTATCTAAATTGATAAAGAATAGCGCCGATTTATGATCGTTGCCACTAGTAAAATATTGGGTGAGGCGCTCAAATAAGTTGAGTTTATTAGGTAATCCTGTCAATGGATCATGATAGGCTAAATAATGTAATTTTTCTTCGCTTTCCCAAAGTTTTTGCTGGCTTTCCAACAGTTCGTTTAGATGATGGCATGTATCTTCGTAGCTATTTTTTAGGGCATTTTCCGCTGCCTGGACCTTTTTTAAAGAGCATTTAATCAGCGCATAAATGATGGCGCCGGTTGCCAAAACAAATAACCAACCTTTGATGATGCTGATAACCGCTACCAACTTTTCCTCGTTAATCAACAAATATAGCATCTTGTCGGAAAGAAGAATCCATAACAAACTGATCAATATATAAATGGAAGCAATCCGGCCGGCGATAGAGTTATATGAGCTATATTTGGAAAAAGCCCTTGAAAATAAGTTACATTGCTTGTTAATCTGTTTAGTATTTTGTTGAGCGTTCATGGTACACCTCTGTGGAAGCAAGGGTAAGCCTTAGCATAGTATGAATCTGGTTGTTAAACCCCAGCTTTAAACACTTCTTTCAATCAAAATGAAAATATTTTATTAATGATTACAGATAGTTCCGCTAAATTTGCTTTAGGGATATAAGCGCTACACCCATTTAGAAAAGCTTCTTTAACTTCATTATCCGCAATATGTTCCGAGACAATAATAAATGGGATATTCCGGTTTACCTCATTCCGCACTTCCAACGCTTGCAGAGCGTTAAAGTTGGGCATGGAATTATCACTCAAAATCAAATCCCATTTCTTTTCGGAAAGTTCTTTTTGCAATTCCGCTTTACTGGCCACTATTCGGAAATCCACCTTGTATCCGGCTTTTTTAATCTGTCTTACATTGATATCCGCCGAATACCGGGAATCCTCAACGATTAATACTGAAATATGCTTCATATCTTTCCCGCCTAAAACAAAGTTGTAATAATATCTAAAAAGAAAAATAAGGATGTTCTCGTGCTTTAATTAAACAATACACGATCATCCTCATTAATTTAATGAATTATTTTAAGGTTTATCCCTGAAAAATGTCAGTTTTGTTGCCTGAACTCTGTAGGAGATAAACCGGTATACTTTTTAAAAAGCCTGATAAAGTATAGGGAACGAAGTATTGTACTGAGGGGTTTGAAGTAAGAATAACACCGATTGGGGAATTTTGTTTATTTTACTGATAATACAGAGGATAATGTTTTAGATGAATACATGGTCAATCATCGATACTAGCAATATAATTTTTCCCCGGCATGTTCGTTCTTCACACCCACCGAGGTTGTAGAGGTCTGTAAATTATAAGATCTTTGAATCATCTTTACGAGTCAATACTCTCTCCACAAAAAAACTTTACCAACTCCGGGTCAAATTGGATTCCGGCATTTTTTTGCAACTCCACTCGCTTCCGATGGCGATAAAGTTTTTCGGTAGCTTCTTTCATTGGTCATGGCATCATAAGCGTCGGCAATATTGATTATCCTAGATTGAAATGGAATTGCCTCTCCTTTTAACCCTTTCGGATATCCTTGACCATCCCATCTTTCATGATGCGTCAGCACATATTCAGCTATTTCGGACATATCATTGACTGTAACAACTAAAATTAGAACTTGCTTTTTAAATACCCCCCTAACTCCTTATCAATTAGCAAGATATGATTTTCCCACCATTCGGATAGTTTACGTTGAGTTTGAATGACCAATGCCGAAGTCGGTCCTACACTTTCCAATTCCTTTTTTAAATTATTAAAACAAATTATAAAACTTTGATGTTGTTCCTTATGACTCGAAAATTCCGGGTAATTATATTGGGCCATATATTTTTCTTCTGTTCCAAAATGAATGACCACATATTCATCTAAAAACGAAATGACCTTTTCAATCGTTTCCTTCCCATTACCTTCGCGCATAGCATCTAAAAGATTGTTAATACCCTTGATGAGTCCCTGATGCTGATTATCAATTTCAGCTACACCCGTTGTCAAACTGGAATTCCATTGTATGGCCAAATTGGATACCCCTTTCATATTATGTTGACTACCTCTTGGTTTTTAAGTAAGTCCCCAATAATTTATCAATATTACGAATATGGCTATTTAACCATCCTACCACCACCCGGTTGGTCAGGATGACAATATGAGCTCCCGGCCCATCAGTATCAAATCTGGCTTTTAAATCGGTAAAGCTTTTGATAAATTCGCTATGATGCGCTTTATGACTTGCATAATCAGGATAATTAAACTTTTTCATTTGTTCTTCTTCACAACTGAAATGCTCGATGACATATTTACCTAAGAAATCAATAATTTTTCCGACTGTTTCTTTCCCTTTGTTTTGATTACAAGCATCCAATAGCTGATTAATCTGATTGAACAACTCCTTGTGCTGATCATCGATTTCTTTGATACCCACGCTCAAATCTTCCGTCCATTCAATTGTCAATCTATACACCTCCTGGATATTTTTATCACCCGATAGATACACTTGTCCATAACATCCTACTCTTTAGGTGACATCAACATAAGGAATAATTCAACCAATGCCGGGTCAAACTGGGTTCCCGAGCACCGCCGGATTTCTTTCAGGGACTGCTCCACTGTCATTTTGTTCTTATAAGACCTGATGTTTGTCATGACGTCATAGGAATCGGCAATTGAAATAATCCTTGAAAGCAGGGGTATTTCTTCGCCTTTTCTGCCTTGAGGGTATCCGGTTCCGTCCCACCGCTCATGGTGACAAAGTATATACTCGGATATATGTGAAAGCTCAAGAGCGGATTGAGCGATTCTGTATCCGATTTCGGAGTGCCTCTTCATTTCCTCCCATTCATCTTCGGTAAGTTTGCCTGGCTTTGCCAAAATAGTGTCTGAAATAGCACCTTTTCCAATGTCATGCAAGCTGGCAAGGAGTTGGAGGTCATCCAAATCGTTTTCGTGTAATCCCAAGGCGCGTCCGATTTTTTGGGATATGTCGATTAACCTTAAAGCATGTTCTTCGGTTTCATAGCTTTTTTCAAACAAGGTTCTTTGCAGCGATGCCGCAGTACCACTCTGCTTGCTTTTGCTTTCGAAAAGCTTGTTCCGGTACATTCTGTCTTCTGCTTTTTTGATAACCGTTATCAGGCTATGGGAAGCATCTTCCTGGGTATCAAGTCCCAGAGCAATACTGGGATCCACAGTATTGTTCTTAAAGTCATTACAAGTCATCTTAATTGTATTGCATATGTTCAACGCAGTTTGATAATCGGTTTTTGGAAGAATGATTGAAAATTCGTCCCCGCCCCAACGGGCGATGATGTCATGAGCCCGGCAGGACTTTTTGAGGATTTTACTGATTGTTTTAAGCAGTTTGTCTCCTTCGGCATGTCCAAAAATATCGTTGGTGATTTTAAGCCCGTTGACATCGCCCATTATAATCGAAATTGGGAATTCTCCATCTCTTTCCAGCCGCCCAAGCTCCTTTTCGAAAAAAACCCTGTTATAAATTCCGGTCAGCTTGTCGTGATAACTAAGATGTAAAATCTTTTCTTGCTGCCGCTTTTCTTCAGTTACATCCCGAAATACCAAAACAACACCATATATATTTCCGGCTGAATCTTTAATTGGCGCTCCGCTGTCTACTATGCTCCTTTTCGTAGAATCCCTTGAAATCAATACAGTATGATTTACAAGCATAACCTGCCTGCCCGTTTTTAAAACCTTGGCGACAGGATTTTGACATTTTTTGCAAGTCTTTTCATTAATTATTCTGAACACCTTTTCAAGGGGAACCCCAATTGCCTCCGACTGAGTCCAACCGGTTAAATTTTCAGCGACCGTGTTCAGGGTAGTGATTCTTCCTTGAACATCTGTTGTTATTACAGCATCTCCAATGGATTGTATAGTGACCCTGAAAAGCTCCTTCTCTTCGGCCAGTTGCTTCTCAATCCGAATCCTTCTTTGGATCTCCGCTTTTTGCTCCGCATTTTTTACTGCCAATACCGACAATTGATGGGCATTGAGAAAAAGGAAGTCCGCAATTTTAATAAATTGCTCTTTGGACATAACTGTAATTTTTTTCAGGGCTTCCACATAGGCTTCCTTGTCGGCCTCGATTTCGTCTGCATATTGCATCATCTTTTCTATATCAGCCTCAGCGACCATTACCTGACCGATGAGCCAGTTGGCAATATGCTTGTCCCCAACCATGATGCTTGCCCCGCCATCTAAGAGTCCTGCACTTAAGCATTTCTGTATCCGCGGGCCATTCTTATTCGGACTTCCGACGATAGAGTCGGACAGCATACAGTTTTTAAAGCCCTTTGGAGTTTTTCGAATTACTTTTTCGCATAAGCAGCTGAAAAGGCTTGACTTTGTTATTGGCGTGCCGTCGGGTTCGGTAATAATGGATGCGACTCCGGTAGCCGCTGAAAAAGCATCCTGCAGTTTTTGGATCTCGTCCAAATCAAACAAATCCTTAAAGGTATATTCAAGGTCATCAGCCTCAGGGGAGTATTCTTTTTCGGATGAAATAGTTTGTTTATTGATTTTGCGCTTCGTGCTCATTCGTTTCTATCACCCCCGAATCATCGCGCATATTAGTTTTTCCGTGAATTGGGCGAGCCATTTAGATGCTGAAAACCCATCCTCAAAAATGAACCGGCTCAGCGAATAACCGAATCGATTTCGCCGCCTTTTGCCGATACATGTCGAAATCGGCGGCAATATATTCATTAAAAGCAACCGGTTTGAAAGACCGGTCAATGTATCTTTCCTGGAAAGGCAGTGCAATCGGGAGAATATTAGCTTGGGTG
>JAEZKW010000135.1 GCA_023415375.1 Bacillota bacterium | reverse complement strand
TCGGCCTGGTACAGGTTGGATTATTGATCACGGTGTTTTCAATTCCGGCGGGTATCGTCATCCCATTTGCCGGCATGCTGTCCGATCGAATAGGCCGCAAAAAAATCATGTTTCCGGCATTGCTGGTTTATGGGATTGGCGGATTGCTGGCAGGGCTGTTTGCAATCCTCTTTAAAGATAAGGCATTCCCTTGGATTATTGGAGCCAGAATTATTCAAGGTATCGGAGCAGGCGGAACCTACCAATTAGGAATGGCTTTAGCGGGGGATTTGATTCAATCCAATGAACGTTCAAAAATATTGGGATTATTGGAAGCATTTAATGGCTTGGGAAAAGTGGTTAGCCCTTTAGCAGGGGCGGCTATAGCGCTTATTGCTTGGTATATGCCATTTTTCGTATATGGGGTTTTAGCGATTCCGATTGGTTTTCTGATTTTGTTTGTTGTAAAAGAAGATGTGAAAAAATTACAGCAACAGGTACAACCTTTTCAGAAATATTTCCAAGATCTGGCCAATATCGTTAAAACCAAAGGACTTGCTTTGGCGACTGCCTTTATAAGCGGATTTTTAGCCTTATTTGCTCTTTTCGGCTTGCTTAGTTTTTTCTCGGATGTGCTTGAGAAACAATTTAAGATCGATACGTTCCCCCGGGGATTGATTCTCGGAATTCCAGTGCTGATTATGGCGATAACGGCTTATATATTGGGGACTGTGATGCAAAAACAAATGACCCGCATTTTAAAATGGTCGTCAGTTATTGGTTTATTCATGTTGGCTGTGGGCCTGATCCTTTTTGTTCCTTTTAAAAACCTATGGTGGTTAATAATTGCTTCCTCAATCTTAGGACTTGGAACCGGTGCAGTGTTGCCATCCTTAAACACCTTAATCACATCTTCCGCTCCGAAAACCGAACGGGGCCTTGTTACTTGTTTATACGGTACCGTAAGATTTTTCGGAGTTGCCATCGGCCCTCCCCTGTTTGGATTGGCCGAAAAAATCTCCAAACCGCCAATTTTTTTCACCACTGCCGGCGTATGTATCCTAGCAGGAGTATTGTTTCTATTCCTGGTGAATCCAAAAAAGATTATCCCAAAAGACATCCAAAGTTAAATCTGTTGAATTTCAATAAAAGAACTTTTTCTTAATTCTCACCTCAGTTTTACAGTCATGACAGTCGTGTTCAAATCAGCATCGCCATAGTGAAAAGCAATGGAATCGACCCTACCGGTATTGGTGATAATCATTGGGATAACAACTGATTTAGCTTTGGCCCTTAATAACTCGATGTCGAAAACCAATAGTTTGGCTCCTTTTGTTACAGTTTGGGAGTCACCTACTTTTTCGGCACTTATCAAACTGACTGGACCAAGGTTTTAGTGGTTCTTACACTCGCTACCTTACCGATTCTTTTACTTTATATGATTATGTCAAAGCAATTTATTAAAGGGTTAACAGCCGGAGCCGTAAAAGGATAACCAGTTTAGGTCATTAGTTATTTGTTATTGGTTATTGATTAAGCCGCTAAGAGAAGATCAAAGTTCTCTTTGCGGCTTTTTGTTTCCTCAGAAAATAAAATACTCATTTCAATCCGTACACCATTAAAACATTGTCGTCGTGGGACTACTTTCCAACATGATTATATTATGTTTTGGAAAACATACCCGCAGAATAATTTAAAGGGGGGAAATAAATGCAGGAGCTCGCCAATCACGAAAAGTTGGAACTCCATGAATACCTGGCTTTTAAAAATATCTGTGCTACAAAATCAACTGCTATGAGTAAATTAGCTAACGACCCCGGGTTAAAAGCCTTATTAGAAGATGACTTAAAAATAACTGGGCGCCAAATTCAAGAAGTTACTCAATTGCTCTCAGATACCATTCACTAAAAAACGCATCAACATTTTTAAAGGTAAAATTCATCATGAAGGAAAGGGAAAATATGAACACGATCCTGGAAAATATAACTGGAATGAATGTCTTAAATGACCAAACGATTGCGGGCGACCTATTAATTGCTTCCAAAACCGGTGTTCGCAATCTGGCTTACGCCATTACCGAAACAGTTTCCCCGGAGGTCCGGCAACTGTTAAAAAAACACCTCGATGAAGCCATTGACTCTCATAATAAGGTTTTCAATTATCTGCAAAATCATAACTGGTATGATGCGTACAATGTTGACGCTTTACTACAACAAGACTTGAAGATTTCTCAGTCCGTTATCAATCTAATCAGCTAAAGTTTGGTTTATTTTTTATGACCATTGAAAAGCCCTAACTTTTAGGAAAGTAGGGCTTTTAGATTCTTTTTTAAACCCCTGGACTTTATACTAAGAGCCTTATTCCCTTGAAAATTTTAAAAGAGTTAAGGCCAAAATAAACAAAGGTTGATGGATTAAATAGACTATTAATGAATGTTTTCCAAGATAACAAAAACATCGAACCCAGGTAAATCGGGAACAATCATATAATTGAAACATTCTCCCCTTTTGGGAATATAACAAGTTTCCCAAAAATAACCCAATTAAAATCAAACCAAGCCAAGGAAAAATAGGAAAATAATCTACACTATAAAAATTTTCCTTCGTAAATCCTGCCCAAAGCATCCAAGGGAAAGTAAAATGAAGAGAACTCAAATAAAATCCAATTATAATTACACTTGCTCCTAGAATTAGATTCCAATACTGCAATGTTATAAGGGGGTAACATAAAATAATGGTTGCACCTATTAAATGAAGGACTCCGAAAATAATATAGCCTTCTTTTAAATAAATCCTAGTTACAATGGTGATCATCAAACCAAAACTAAAAATGGTGAGTCCTCGCTTAAAATACTTCGTAAACAACCTTTGCCTTTTTTTTCAGTATTCAGTTCATTTTCACGATGATAGCTAATGGTTAAGCAAATTCCAACCAACAATAAAAAAAGTGACGCAGTCACTTTTTGCCACACAAACCAAAGTGTCCAACTGAAGGGGAATTGAAACATTTGTAATAATGAAAGATCAACTAAAAAATGAAGAATAATCATTAAAAATATTGCGATTCCCCGAAGAAAATCAATTTCCCAATAACGAATTGATAGTCTATTCATCCCTTAGGTTTAAACAATAAAGCCCCTACAAAGCCAAAAATAATTGCTGACGATATACCGGCGCTGGTGATCTCAAAAATACCAGTAATGATTCCAATAATTCCATCTCTTTGGAATTCAGACCAGGCCCCTTTGACAAGCGAGTTGCCAAAACTGCTTATGGGAACGGAAGCACCGGCGCCTGCAAATTTGATAAACGGATCATACAATTCAAACCCTCCCAGGATGGCTCCTAGGACCACCAAACAGCACATGGTATGAGCCGGAGTCAATTTACAAACATCCATCATAATTTGACCGATTACGCAAATACCTCCGCCCACTAAAAAAGCAAAAATAAATTTTTCCACAAAAATTGATGCCTCCTTACATCTCAATAGCAACCGCATGGGCAATACATGGAATACTTTCTTTTTGTTGATATGAAAGAGGAGACAACAATGCACCAGTGGCCACAACCAAAATCCGGTGAAGCTCCCCTTTTTGCATCCGTTTTAAAAGATGCCCATAGGTTACTGTTGCAGAACAGGCGCAACCACTACCCCCTGCAAATACCGGCTGCTCCTTTTTATAAATTAGCAGGCCGCAGTCGTTAAACTGATTTGGAGAGAATTTTATCCCATGTTCTGTTAGTAAATCACTGGCGATTGAATGTCCAACCCGGCCTAAATCACCGGTTACAATTAAATCATAATAAGATGGGGGACGTTGCAAATCCCTAAAATGGGCTTCAATGGTATCTACGGCTGCCGGGGCCATAGCACCACCCATATTCAACGGATCTGAAATCCCCATATCAACAACCTTGCCAATTGTAGCCGATGTAACACGAGGACCCACCCCCTCCCCGACTAATAAGGCCGCGCCGGCACCAGTAACCGTCCATTGAGCAGTTGGCGGTTTTTGATTACCATATTCGGTGGGATACCGGTATTGTTTTTCCGCTGTACCATTATGGCTGGAAGTAGCCGTCAGTACATTTTGGGCAAATCCGCTTTCAATCATTAAGGATGCTAAGGCCAACCCCTCCATTGAGTTTGAACAGGCGCCGTATATCCCCAAAAATGGTATTCCCAAAGTTCGCGCTGTAAAACCGCTTGAGATAATTTGGTTCATCAAATCGCCGCCAAGAAAAAACTGAACGTCCTCTTTTTTGGTTCCGGCTTTTTGAATTGTGATTTTACAAGCATACTCTAGTAAAGTCTTTTCGGCTTTTTCGAAACTATCCTGACCCAGCCAAATATCTTTTTCAAGTTTATCAAAATCGCCGGCTAGTGGCCCTTCTGCTTCGAAAGGGCCACCCACTGCCGCAGAAGCCTTAATCAACGGTTTGGAATTAAAAAGCCAACTTTGTCTCCCTTGAAGCATTCAACTACCACCTAAAGCTTTAATGATTATCCTAATCAAAACAATAATAAAAGCGGAGAATACTCCATAAACGATCACGGCCCCGGCTAATTTAAACATTTTCCCCGCTACACCCAAAACGAACCCTTCACTGCGGTGCTCAATCGCCGCGGCCGCAATGGAATTGGCAAATCCGGTAACCGGGACAGCCGTACCGGCGCCACCCCACTGGGCCAAATGATCATAAACTCCAAAACCGGTCAGCAAAACCGAAATTATGATCAACACGGCTACAGTTGGATTACCGGCGGTTTCTTCAGTAAATTTAAAGTAAGTAATAAAAAACCATTGAAGAAATTGACCAATCGTACAAATTATCCCTCCGGCAATAAATGCCCGAATAGAATTTAAAAAAACAGGCCGCTTCGGCTCTTTGGCCTTTGCAAAGGTTTGATATCTTTGTTGGGCCGGGGTTAATTTCTTCTTTTTTTGGCTTGGCATTCTTAACAACACCTCCGGCTAAAACATTCGGTCATACTTATTTTCCAAGATTTCACCCGTTGGTATTCTGGCAATTTCTGTTTTTTTGTGAAAAAGCACACAAAAAAAGATTGCCCCAAAATTCCTCATAATTTTTTCATTCCACAAAACAATGACAAAACAAAACAGCAGCCAATTTGTTAAGAGGGGCAAATCGGCTGCTGTTTTGTCTCGTATTTGTTGAGATATTGCGTTTACATCTCATTTCAACTGTTTTAATACTTCACACAAGAGCTTAAAAGTCCTTCCAACTGAACGAATGCTTAAATGCTCATTCGGGGTATGTATATCATACATGTTGGGGCCTATTGAAATCGCATCAAGGCCTGGAATTCTTTCTACCAAAAATCCGCATTCCAAACCGGCATGAATCACATTCACTGTACCTTTTTTCCCATATAAGTCTTCATAAGTTTTAACGAAAAGATCCCTTATTTTAGATTCTTTGGCATATTCCCAACTCGGGTAAAAGGCATTGGCTTCAAACTGTATATGGAGAATTTCCGCTATTTGCTCCGAAATACCTAATAACTGGCGAAACAAAGATTTTACCGAGCTTCTGGGGCAGCATTCAAAGGTTATTTGGCTGTCGGTAGCAGAGATAACTCCCAAATTATTGGAATATACAACAATATTAAGTTCCAAATCCCGGACGAGTGGCCCATTTGGGATAATGGTGATTAAATGAATGATTGTTTCTTTGATTTTTTCCTCATATACTTCACTCGATGCATCAAGTTTTTCGATCGTTACTTGGATATCGGCATCTGAAAACGCTAGTTCATACTTTAATGTTTCATTCCACCCACGGACGGAATCTTCAATCGCAAAGCCATCTCTCACCGATAACACAGCCCAGCTTTCTCTGGGTATTGCATTGGCTTTGGCTCCCCCGCTAAGCTCGGCGATCTCAATATTGTCCTTGATGTCGTAAAGAATCCTGCCTAAAAGCTTAATGGAATTTCCACGTTCTTTATCGATATCATTTCCGGAATGGCCGCCTTTTAGGCCCCTGATACTTAATTTATAAAACTGTTTATATCGGGGCGCAACCTTACGTACCGGTATATGGAAATAGATTCTTCCACCACCGGCACAGCCTGATGTAAATATTCCCTCTTCTTCATTATCGACATTAATTAAAATTCTTCCACTTAACTGTTTTGAATCGAATTTTTCCATACCTATTAGGCTATTTTCTTCATCAGTGGTAATAAGTACTTCCAAGGGGGGATGCGGAATTTCGGAAGAATCCAGTATCGCTTGTGCAAAGGCCACTCCTATTCCATTATCGGCCCCCAGCGTCGTTCCGGATGCATAAATATAGTCCTCAACAACACGAAGCTTGAGCGGATCATTAAAAAAATCATGGACAGTATCGTGATTTTTTTCCCAAACCATATCCATATGTCCTTGCAAAACAACAGTAGGCGCTTTTTCATACCCGGGCGTACCTGGTTTTTTAATGAGAATGTTTAGGGTCTCATCGCGGATGACGTCAAAATTCTTTCCCTTAGCCCATTGGTAAAGATAATCGCTTACTTTCTTTTCATGGGTCGAACCTCTTGGTATTTTCGATAACTCTTCAAAATAATAAAATACTTTTTCAGGTTGTAAACCCGCAAGAATATTTGCCATTATTGGACTCCTTTTCATTTTAATAATCTTCGCCCGCATGTACGCACACGGTCATAAATTTTCTCCAGTTGTGGTAGCGACCAGCTTACAATGTTTTACTCCTTTTAAACTGCTCATTCGACCGGCAATAGCCTGAATTTCGTTTTTTTCACCCTTTACAACCATAACCTCCAGGCAGTTATGAGCATCTAAATGGACATGTAAAACAGAAACTATTTTTTCATGGTACTGATGCTGGAGATCCGTCATTTTGTCGGCCATTTCCCGTAGGTGATGATTATAGACCAGGGTGATGGTACCGACTGAATTTCCTTCGCCTTGTTGCCATTCTTCTTCCACTAAACATTCCCGGATTAAGTCCCGAATAGCCTCCGAGCGGTTGGTATATCCTTTTCTTTCAATTAAATAGTCAAATTGCGATAATAGCTTTTCCTCAATTGAAATACCAATTCGTTGTAATTCGGATTCCAATAAAGAACCCCCTTCATAACTAATCCAAATTAATTATACTATATTAAGTTTACTTTCAATAACAATTGCTCGTTTAAAAAAATTTCTTCCGGTTTTCCGTCGCTTTCGATGCCATGGCGCTCGTTCAAAACTATCACTCGATCGGCTATTTGTTTAGCCATCTCAAGGTCGTGGGTGGCAATGATTAATGTAGTCCTGTTCCTGTTCAATTCCTCCAATTTAGCCTGAAACCATTTTTTAGTTCGCGGATCCAGGTTGTTGGTAGGTTCATCCAATATCAACACTTCCGGATTATAAATGGAAACTGCCGCCAGGGCCACCTTTTTCTTCTCCCCGCCGCTCAGCCGATAAGGCGGGCGCTCCTTTAAATCCTCCAGGCCAAAATCTTTCAGGGTGGAATCAACTTGGTGTTTCAAACATTCATTGTCCATTTGCAGCTGCAGGGGCGCAAAGGCCAATTCGTCAAAAACGCTGGAACAAAATAGCTGAGTGTCGGAATCCTGGAATACCAAGCCCACTCTTTTGCGGAATGGGTACGAATTAACCTGCAGGTTTCTTTCATTTAAAACCTGACCGAAAGCTTCAATTTGTCCACTATCTGGAAAAATCAAACCACCCATAATTTTGAGTAACGTTGATTTACCGCAGCCGTTAGCCCCTAAGATGACGATTTTTTCACCACGAAAAATCTGCATGGAAATATCGGAAAGGACAGGCAGGGACTTTGGATAGCCATAGGATACCTGTTTCAAGTTGTAAATAATTTCTGTCATCCATCTTCTCCTTATGAGCCGACCGTTTTTAACTCAGCAGGAATTTATTCCATAAAATAAAGCCAAGCATGAATGTTATGTTTGTAATCAGCCAAAAATAATCAACGAGTCCGACCTTATAATGATTGATGCTCTTAACTTCACCGGTATAACCCCTGGATAGCATCGCTTGGTAAACCAAATCGCCAGCTATAGAGGTACGGATCAAAAGCTGCCCCGCAGTATGGGCTATAAAACGTCTTCCTTCCCTACCAGTGCTTTTCCCGAGGCTCCTGCTCTTACGAGCAATAAAAAAATTGGAAGTGATTTCTAATCCTAAAAAAATATAACGGTGAGTCATTTCTAAGGTCATAATAAATGGTTCGGGAATTTTTAATACTTTCAGCGATTTAAGGAGCTCCTCCCATTTGGTGGTCGATGTTAACAGATAAACGAAAGAAATTGAACAACACGAGCGCAAGATGAGTAAAATTGCTCCATTCATTCCCTGCCTGGTAATATAGAATTGCTGTGAGATTTGCCAAAGAGGTTCTCCCGGCCGGATAACATTAAAGAGCGAAGGCAAAGTTACAATTCCCGTAAATATAAAAGCTATAATCGCCACCCGTTGAATCAAACGATACAATGAAAGTTTCGAGCAAACGGTCAATATTGCAATATAAAAAATCAATCCTAAGAGCTTCGGAATGGTTTGAAGGAAATTTGCAAAAATAATAAAGCCTAAAAATGATAATAATTTAACCCGTGGGTCTAATAATTGTAATAAACCTTTCAACCGTATTGTTTGTTCCGAATAAAACAACTCACAAAAAATACCTTGAATATCAAGGAGGGTTTTTTCGATAAAATTTTTCAAAATAAATTGCAAGCCTTTCTTTATAAACAAGTAAACATCTACTCCGGCCCTCCGGGGCAATCAAAAGGATGAAAATAGTTTTCTCTGTGTCTCAGTGTCTTTGTGGCTAAAATCATTATTGGCCACAGAGGCGCAGAGATACAGAGTAAGATTGTCAGACCATGGTGGGATTTGGAGTAAAAGTATTTTCTAGGTAGGATGATGATAAAAAGTCTTCGCTAACTCTTCTTCTCCGGGATCAATTTCCAAAGTAGCCAAAAAAGTAAGACTATCGCACAGATCCCAATCACAGCCGATAAAATATATCCCATTGCCGACTGAAAGAAATTCTTGTTTAATCCCGGCAAACTATAGTCCGGAAAAAAATTTTTGATAATCATATGAAAACGGTTCATTCCTTGAGGAATAAAGCCAATTCTTTGTTTAACTTCAATGAGTTCCCATTCACCCCAAGCCCCGCCAGGAGCAACTAAGCCCAGGGGAGCTAGTAAAATAATGAAAGCAAATCCAAACCATATTTTTTTCATTCTTCCGATTCTCCCTACCCTACTTCACTGATGCTCTGTACCACGGTATAAAATGTGTTCTTCATCCACCCGGTGCAAGTAAAAAACTACCATACCTGTTACCAAACTTTCCGCAATCCCGGCAATCGTTAGATGAGCAAAAAGGATGGCTGGAATTGATTGATTTAAAGAATATGGAAAATATAACGGAGTACCGCTTATTGTGTGAAACAACAAAGGTTGTAGACCCAGTTCAACGGCTAAAGCAAGCGCAGCAACATTAATTCCGATATAAGCCCCTATCCCTGATGCGATAGGGGAGGTGACTCTTTTCAGTTTTAAAAGCAGTTGATAAACGAAATACCCGGAAAAAGGCGCTAAAAATGCCATATTGAAGCAATTCGCTCCGAGTGCGAGCACACCTCCATCACCAAACAGTAAAGCCTGAATGATTAAGGCAACAGAAATCGATACACTGGCAGCCCATGGTCCCAACGCTACCGCTAGCAAAGTGGCTCCAACTGCATGGGCAGTTGTTCCATCGGGGATTGGAATATTAAACATCATAATAATAAATGAAAAGGCCGCTCCCATAGCCATCATCGGAATATTTTTCCTTGAGGAACTCCGGGTTACCTTTTTGGCGGCAATCGTCCAAACCGGAATCATCAAAGCGCCCATCACCCCGCAAGTCTGGGGGCTTAAATAACCTTCAGGAATATGCATTCATAATTCTCCGTGTTACAAATTTAAAATTCATGCTACCATATTTCCCCGTAAAAAGTCCACTTCCTTCTTTATCAGGAAAATAATTTATCGTAAACAGAGTCTTTTTACAATATCTTCCTCATATTTTTCCCATCCCGGATAATTGCGTTAATGACCCATCCTTGAGGGCCAGGGTATAATTTGGCCATCACCGAAATATCTTTAGAAACTTCCTTTTTATCAAATGTTCCATCCCTCTCATTTGCAACTTTAAAGCTGGTTGCTTTTTGAGTCACTTTCACAACAAAATAATGTCCTTCTATTTTAGCGGGATCGCTTAGTTTAATTCCAAAATAAAAAGGTGGCCAGGCCATTTGTTTCAATTTCAGGAACGATTTCAACATCGTGATGGTATATTGTTTTTGAAAGGCTGCGGAAAACCGTCCCGCCGAATCGGTTGCGACTTCCTCGGTATTCGTATAAGCGGCCTCCGTAATCCCTGAATAAATAACCAATATTTTTTGGCTCAGGGGCTTGCCGTTTTCATCAAGCAGGGTTCCATTGAGCACAATGTTGGTAAAGCCATTTTTGGGAAACAAAAAGGTCATTAAAATTGCAGCGACTATCAATAAACCGACGATTTTGACTAGAATATAAAGCATCATGGTGGATGCTTTTTTCATTGTTGATTCTCCTTTCGAATTTGCAAATAACACGACAATGCGATCTTGTGATGGTTTTTCTAAAAACTTAATTCCCTTTGTTTCTATAACTTAAATTTTTTCCCTGCTTTTTGGTTTTTCTGCCTTCCATGATGTCAATGAAAAAACAGTTATCCGGTATTTCCATAAATAGAAGAGTACGAACAATATTAACTCTTTGAGGCCTTCAAGTACGCCCGTGCCATTGAATTAAAAAGAAGGGAAAGTTTAGTTCGTGTCGAAAACTCCGTGAAATAATCCACGTGCATGCTCAGCATGCTCACTAATCCACGGAAGGTAACAGATTGTGACAAAACCATTTATTCAACTAGAAAACGTAACCCTGAACGTCCATGATCAATTCATTTTTGAAAATACCAATTGGCATTGGAAATCCAATGAAAACTGGGCAATTGTAGGTCCCAACAGCTCCGGAAAATCAACGTTGGCTAAAGCCATCTGCCGCCAACTTCCTTTATACAGCGGCCAAATATACTACTTTTTCGATCCGGATTCACTCCAGGGGCAACCCTTTTTCAACCGCGGCGAAATCTTGATGATTTCACCCAATCAGCATCAGGAACTCATGCACCATTACGGAAGTTATCATCAGGCACGCTGGCAAAGTTCCGAAGCAGATGACATCCCTACCGTGGCAGACTATTTATCAGCCAAAAGCATTGAGCATCGTTCTCCTTATGAGGTAACCCCTTTTAAAACGGATGAAACAGTTTATTTGGCGCGCCGTGAAAAAGCCTTGTCCTTGCTGGAAATCGAATATCTGTTGGAAAGGAAAATCCACCAGCTTTCCAATGGTGAGGCTCGAAAAGTGCTTATCGCCAGGGCCCTGATGCAAGCACCCAAGCTATTAATTTTTGACGATCCTTTCGGGGGGCTGGACACTGAATCCCGGGCTTTGCTACGAAGAGTGCTTACCGAAATTATTAATGACGGTACAGTTAAACTGCTTTTGGTAGCCTCAGGTCCGGCAGAGCTGCCTGAAGGTATCTCTCATTTACTGTATATTGCCGATCACCGGGTCGTCCAAGAAAAAACCATCGCTCAAGTTTCGGCTGCGGAGTTTGAGGAAGCAAACCAAGTCATTTTCCCTATTACGACTGGGATTTCAGGGAATCCATTAAGGGGCTTTTATTCAAAACGCAGTGATTCTACTAAAGCTTCTACCGTTGTAGAAATGAAGGACACTTCCGTTCATTATAATGGAGTGACCGTCCTCTCCAACATCAACTGGACAATCTCGGAAGGCCAGCGCTGGGCGGTGTTGGGACAAAACGGCGCCGGCAAATCTACACTGCTTAGCCTAATCATGGCCGATAATCCCCAATCTTACGCTAATGAAATTTTTCTGTTTGGTAAAAAGCGCGGCAGCGGAGAAACCATTTGGGATATTAAACGTCAAATCGGCTGGGTTTCACCGGAGCTGCAAATGTATTATGTTCAAGGATTTAGCTGCTTGGAAGTAGTCTGTTCGGGCTTTTTCGACACCATCGGGCTCTATCAAAAATGTTCGCCGGAGCAAACCGATAC
>JAEZKW010000217.1 GCA_023415375.1 Bacillota bacterium | reverse complement strand
ATAATCCTATGCATGGTTGGGCTCAACTGATATTAGCTTTTTTGGCCCATTACGGGGCCATCGGTTTATTTATCTTATCTTTCGTTGAAGCATCTTTCTTCCCGCTGCCTCCATATTTGTTGCTGATTCCGATGACTTTGGCAAGCCCCGAGTTTGGACCGCTGTATGCGCTGATCGGCACAACCGGTTCGATTTTGGGAGGCGTCTTTGGTTATGCAATCGGCTTCCGGGTTGGCCGGCCTATCTTAACCCATTTATTTAAGGCGGAACGCTCGAGTAAAGTAGAGTCCCTTTTTTTACGCTATGGGGGTTGGGCTGTTGCTATAGGCGGATTAACCCCAATTCCTTATAAAATATTTGCGATCATGTCCGGGGTTTTTCGAATGCCGATATTCACCTTTATTACGACTTCGGCAATTGCAAGAAGTATTCACTTTTTTAGCGGTGCTTTATTGTTAATGTTTTATGGTCCCAAAGTAGCCGATTATTTGCATCACTTATTTGGTATGACTATGTTGGTGATAATTGGGATTGGTGTTTTGATGTTATTGATATTTTCGCGCACCCGATTGATTCAACAGCATGTGGTTCCAGTCGTCAATCATTTAAAGTCGTTTTGGCAAAAAGGGGCTGCCAGGGTTAATAAGAGAATTGAAATTCTAAGTCGTTTCAGCTGGTTTCTGATTGCGGGCGCAACTTTAATTATTTTTAGCATTGGCTTTTTCATAAAACTGGCTCATGAATTACTCGAGAATGAATTAGGTTTTTTTGATCAGAAGGTTGGCACAGTAATCTTAGCGTGGAGAACGCCATGGCTTACTCCAATTATGAACGGAATTACCAACCTAGGCTCAACTCCATTCATACTCTTTATAGTTGTTTCCTTAACAATTTTTGGTATCCTTTACCGGCGTTTTCTTATTGATGGTATTGTATTGGATATTTGTGTCGGCGGTGGGTTAGGGTTAACGGAAATTTTAAAAGCAACTTTTGAGAGGACCAGGCCACCCCTACCATGGCTTGGAACAGCTAGTGGTTATAGCTTCCCAAGTGGGCACGCACTCATCACAATGACCCTTTATGGCTTTTTGGCATATTTGATCATTCGCAATCGGCAAAATCTTCATCATAGTAGGATTTTATCCGTATTACCGGTGATATTAGCTTTCGGAGTCGGCTTTAGCCGTATCTATTTAGGGGTTCATTACCCCAGTGATGTTGTCGCAGGATGGACGATTGCAGTTGCTTGGGTAGGCACCTGTATTGCCGGAAGAGAAATCTTATGGAAGAGCTTTACTTTTTAGCATCGGAAACAAAAGGAGTTTTGCTTTGGCCTGGTATTGGTTCGTCATTTTCATGACCCAGCCAAAAACGGAGTCCTTTTACGATTTGCTCGGGTGTTAGTTTTTCAAATTGTTTTAGTTGTTTATTGACTTCTTCATCTTTGGTCGCCATAAAATCACCACATAAATTGCGCACATGCGCTAATTTGATTTGAAATCACTGAAATGAATTCTTCATAAACTTCTATTCAATACATTACCAATAAAATCCTGCTTACTCATTGTTAATAAAATGTCTCAAATTTGAACCTTAAAGAAAAAACAGGTCTCAGGTCTATCCAATTCAAGAAAGTTTTTTGGCTTTTAAGGTAAATTTTATGATATATTATAAAAAGATAAGGAGGTATGCAGATTGCGGAAATTTTACTTCATTTTGTTATGCATTTTATCATTCTTATTGGCTGGAGTTGTAAACGGTATCGGTGTAAGCAGTGATTCCAAAATCATAGCGATTGATCGGATGCTCCAAGTCCAAGTAAGCAGTACCAATCAAAAACAGTCGGTTATTATTCCCGTTAATCCCTTAAACTTTGATACCACCCTTGAGTGGAATTTGAAAATTGACAAGAATAGTTTGGCCAGTGAAAAGGAAACTGCCTATTTTCAGATTGAGAGCCTGGAAACACCGGTAAAAAAAATTGAATATAGGACGGTTTCCGGGTCCGGTAAATTAATCATTCCAAAAGGAACGCAATTTAAGATAACTTTATATGCCGGAGAATATTCTCTATTAGTAACCAAAGATGGTGCTGGAGTTCAAGCCGGTTTAAAATATAAGGAGGCGGAGGTCCGATATTCTCAGGGAGATAAACCGTATCAGATTAATTTTGAAGTCACAGGACCCGTAGGGTTAAATAATTGGAATTGGCAATGGGGTAGTAATGATATAAGTACCGGTAATAAAGTTTCCCATCAATTCAATGAATCCGGAAATATTCCGATTATCATTGAAGGGAAGGGAAAACTACCAAGCGGCGCTAGTTCCCAAAAATTTTATTGTAGCGTTGATGTGCCACCGTTGATCCAGATGGATCCGAAACTTGATCCCCTAAAAGGACCGGTGGAGTTGAATTTATCCGCCAAGGTTAACGCTGTAGTAAATTATGGCCAAAAGGCTACATATACCTGGAATTTTGGAAATGGGGTTGAGACATCGGGCGCTGAGGTTAGTGGTAGCATTGTAGAACCGGGCCAGTATCAAGTATTGTTGACTGCTAAAGTGGGGGATTATACTTTTCAAAGAAACTGGCAGGTACAAGCCGAACCACTGAACATCACACCAAATGTCGAACTGAGTCCCCTTAGTGGACCCATACCCTTTGATGTCACCGGTAGTGCCAATCCAATGATATATGGGGGTCCAACTCAACTTAAATTTAGCTGGGAAGTAGGGAAAGAAACGATAGAAGGCAAGGATTTCAGTTATCATTTCAAAGAACCTGGAGATTATCAGGTTATTTTAAAAACCATTGATAAACTTCATCCTGGGCTTCTTATTCCTGAAAAGGTTTTTGTAGTCAAGGCCATGGCTCCCCAGTTGACCATAAAGCCCAGTGTTTCGATTGAAAAAGGGATTATTCCTGTTAAAGCCGATTTTGATTCGATGGTAACCGTGGTGGGATCACCCGTTGAATTATTGTACCGTTGGGATTTTGGTGATGGAGAAATCAGTAATTTGGAGAAGCCAACCCATGTTTTTAAAAAACCGGGGATTTATAATGTTCAGTTAACGGTTAATGATCGTTTGCATCCGGGTAATTTAATAGCAACTTCGTTAAAAGTTGAAGCCCTTCCACCCGAGATGAAGGTAACATTAAAAACCAATGCAAATAAAGGGCTGGCACCCTTTACCGTTAAATTTAACGGACAGGTGTCAGTAGCTGGCTCACCCTGTGATCCCCAATATTTATGGGATTTCGGTGATGGAGAGACGAGTGTCGAACAAAATCCGGTCCATACTTACAGACAAGATGGTAAATATACAGTCACTTTGGAAGTGAAAGATTGGTTGCATCCGGCAAGCTCGGCAAAGGCTAGCACCTTGATTGAAGTCAAAATGCCCAAAATTCGTCTTACTGCCACCCTAACCCCTTTATCAGGAGGAGCCCCTTTGACTGTAACCTGTCACGCTACAGCCAGTCAAGAAGGAAATGGAAATACTCCGATGAAGTATATTTGGGATTTTGGTGATGGCAGTATCGTTGAAGGACCCGATCAAAAGCATAACTTTACAGTACCTGGAACATACAGCGTATTGGTTTCCGCTTCCGATCCGAATCTGGGAAATTCGGAACGAAAAACATTTAAAGTGGTTGTTAAATAATCATTGAATATTAAGGCTGTCCCAAAAGGTTTTTTTGAAGGTAGTAAAACCTCTCACTAATTTTAATACTTATTAATGAGACGTTTTACTAGGTATGCTAAAATTAGACTCCTGTGCATATCACTTCATGTTTAAACCGGATGGGACAGCCTTGTTTTGTTTATTTACGAAACGTGCTTTTTATCCCTGTAAAAACAAAATAATTGACAGTAAATAAAAGAAAACGTAAAATAGAAATAGGTGATATGAATGTTTCCTGAAGAACGACGAACAGTTATATTAGATATTTTGAATGAGGCCGGTCGTTGCCGAGTAATTGATTTGGCGCGAAAATTAGCTGTTTCTGAAGTAACTGTCCGGCAGGATCTGGATGTATTAGAAAAACAAGGTTTACTAAGCCGCACACACGGTGGAGCGATTTTGATCGCCAAAAGGGGTTTTGAGCGTTCCTTCAATATGGAAGAGACTGCCTTTCAGGATGAAAAGGCCCGGATTGGCCAGGCGGCCGCAGCGTTGGTTTCTGACGGTGAAACGATTATACTGGATGTAGGAACGACAGTTACCGAAATTGCCCGAAACCTTCAAATGCGCAAAGGATTAACTGTGGTGACGAATGCCCTGAACATAGCGATGTTATTGGAAGAGGCACCTGAAATTACAGTTTTGGTTACGGGTGGTACGTTACGGGCTAAACAGCATTCATTAGTCAATCCTTTCGGTCAATTTATTTTGGAACGTGTGCAAGTGGATGTGGCTTTTATAGGAATTAATGGAGTAGAGGCGGAACACGGTGTAACCAATGTCAATATGGCAGAAGCAGAAATGAAGACTCTTTTTTTGAAAGCGGCCCACCGTCGGATATTGGTTGCAGATTCAAGTAAAATTGGTAACGTCGCTTTAGCAAAAGTGG
>JAEZKW010000128.1 GCA_023415375.1 Bacillota bacterium | reverse complement strand
TCATCCGCCAGGTCCCAAAGTGTATCCTCGGGCTGGATGACATATTCAAATGATTCCGAACCATAATTCATAGACATTCATTTCACCTCGTCATTCTTTTTGGCTAAGGTTTTTAGTAATATATCTTATGTATTAAGGTGAATGTTGTCATTAGACGAAAAGCATGAATTCAGCCGACCCACTCTAAAATGAGTGCATTACAAGCACCGCTACCTGAAAGGCTGATAGCTCTACAAGGAAGGAAACGTAGAATTAAAGAGGAGATGCTTCCATTAATGGCAAATGACCATGAAGGGAAATAAGGATTCATTTGCTTATCATTGATTTTTATCTTTGCAGGAAAGCTGTACTTCACATATACCATTGCTATCAAATGTCACATCCGTAACTTCGATACCCCCGATATTCTGGGGAAAATTATCCCAGTGAATAAAATTTATCTTTTCTATGGTGGGGGAAACTAAAACCGAATTTATAATCGTTATGATGATATTGTTATATTTAACGATTACCTTATCTTCAATCAAGGTTAAGTCTTCCGTTTGAGTATTGCTGATAATTTCGAAACTCCCGATCCGCCCACTGCTTGAAACATTAATCACCGGAATCAGTTTATTATCAACTTTTTCATTATTCGATTGCGTTACAACACCCTTTTTTATCTGAATGATATTCCTCAATGCATCACAAAAAGCCGCTATAAAGGCCTTCTGTCTGTCAGAATCTTTGTCCAAGTCGGCTCCATGTCCTACAATACATATTTCATCACTGGTATCTTTGGGAGTTCCAGGATTTACGGGGCTACTTTTTATCATTTCCGGTCCTTTTATAATAATTTCCGGTCCCGAAAAATCTGCATAACTTAAACTGCTGAATAAAACGAATAAAGTCCCTGCAATTGATAAAATCTCTGACCTTTTCATCATTTCCCCCCAATGAAGACAATGTAACCAATTGATAATAATTCAATTTTAACGTTTCTCGCGGATTTTTTAAAGTATCTTTACCAAACAAATATAAATATTATTTAGTTTCATTTTAATGGTCTTTTTAAGAAATGCCATACTAGGTAAATAAAATTTTCATATAAAAAAATCAGCTTATCGCTGATTTTGGGAAGACAATCATATTTTTCTTGGGCATCCATTATCACACTATTTTCCCTCAATAATTCCCTCCACAAACCTTGGTAATTGAAAGGCGCTAAAATGAATTCCCGGAGTGTAGTACTTCGTTTCCATAACTTGGAACCGGTCGGATTTTGCTTCCAACGGGTCATATTTCTTACTCGCTAAAGTGAAACTCCATAAACCGGAAGGATAAGTAGGGATACTGGCTGTGTAGAGACGCTTAATCGGAAATACCCCTTTTAGATTTCCATAGATCATTTGGATCACATCTTGATTTACAAAAGGAGACTCACTCTGTGCCACCATAATCCCATCAGCAGTTAAAGCCTGGTAGACATCTTGGTAGAATTCCCGGCTAAAAAGACCAACCGCCGGTCCAATCGGTTCAGTAGAGTCAATAATAATCACATCGTACTGATTCTTTTGCCCGCGAACATAGGCAACCCCATCTCCAACCGCCAGCTTCACTCTGGCGTCGGTTAGTGCTCCGGCGATACCCGGCAAATATTGCTGGCTGATCTCAATCACACGATTGTCGATTTCTGCCAAAACCGCTTCTTTTACAGCTTCATGTTTCAATATTTCCCTAATGACCCCACCATCGCCGCCGCCGATTACTAAAACTTTTTTCGGGTTCGGATGAGTATTTAAAGCAATATGACTAATCATTTCATGATAAACAAATTCATCGGCCTCTGTCGTCATAACCATTCCATCCAGTACCAACATTTTACCGAATTGGAGTGTATCAATGACTGCCATGTCTTGATATTCGGTCTGTTCAGTATGCAATGTCCGGGTCATTTTGCAGGAGAAACCCAGATTCGGAGTTTGCTTTTCAGTGTACCAAAGTTCCATAAAAATCTCCTCATTCGAATTTTTGTAATCGCGTAGATTATATCAAATTATTGGATAAAAATAAATATTACTTTGCGGCTCCCGGATCATTCATAACAGGAATCACCAGATAGTGAAATAAAGCTGAATCCCCTATTTTGTACCGGACAAAAATCAAACGCTGACGCTGAACCTCACCCGGATTGGTCCGCCAGGTTAACGGGTTATCACCCTGCCAATTGGACCAAGTAGACTGATCATTGCTGACTTCCCATTTGAGGTCAGGAGTTTGAGGTTTGATTAGGATCCATCGGTTTAGGGTCGGGTGAGTCTGATCATCTGGAAGAATATTTACATCAAAAATAGCTGGAGCCGCTTGACGCAATTGACTATTAACCCTATCATCCTGGGTAATGGTAATGTTGCCGGCATTATCCCTGGCCACAATCTGACAATAAATCCCATCCTGCGGTGTTACTTTTCCAGTAAAAACCCCGTCGGAATCAGCTAACACCGGGATAATTTGCCATTTGCCCTGATCCGTAAAAATCCGCAGCCAACAAGTTATGGCCTCATTCGCAGACCATTTGAATTGTGTGGAATTCATGTCGCCACCCCCTTGAATCTGCAAGTTAGGGGCTGTGGTGTCTAAATCAATGTCCAGGTGCGTTTCCTGAACATGACCTTCACTATCTTTTAATCGGCAGATAATCGTTTTAGGTCCATCCCCAAGAGAAAGTTCATAATTAATCACCGGTTGAAAAGGAACCCATTCCATCATTGAACCGGCTTCGCCCAATGAAACAAATATAGCGCCAGCTTTACTGACGGCGTCGGTCAAGTTGCCGTCGTCAGCAAAGCTGACGTCGTCAGAATAATCAGCGCCACCAGGTGTCTCGGTGACAACGGCTTTCTCTATGTCGTCAGTTCCTCCGCCCGTTAATTTCAAATGGACGGCTATCCGCCGATAACGGGTAATCTGAGTGTCGGTACTGATGGAAAATTGAATTGGACCGCCCGGTTTCACTGTGGATATAACAGATTTCGAAAAATTGGATAAATCGAGATTGCATTTTATGTTTCCCCAAAGCCCCGTCTCATTTTGCCAACGAATTTGGATTTGATTTTGAGTATCCTGGAAAAAGGAGAGGGGAATCTGATGCGTGGTTGCCATTTGTTCCCCAATATAAATCTGATGATTCGAATTGAGCAACTCCACGACCAGTTGTACCGGAAAGGGAAATTCAATTCGTACCTGGTTATCTTGAACAATTGGCAATGTAGAAGATAAAATAGGTGGTACAGACCATTCCAAATAGGATGCCTGTCCGGATAAACCAGGTCCGCAAGGAATGACCCAGGCTTTTCTTAAGGGGTGGTCAACATCAATCGTACCTCCCCACCATGGATACCATTTCCAACTGGTCCCATTCTCGCTAAGCCAAACACCAACCAAATCTTTTATTTTACCCTGTACCAAAATAACCTGGCTTTTCGAAGCGGTCTGGCCCCACTGAAAATGAAGGGCCGTACCTTCGGTTTTCGTGTTGGAAATCATAGCAGCTTGAGCTTTATCCTTAGCTGCCTCACTGGGTCGACCCATTTTTTCAAGGATTTCAGCTCGCTTCATCAATAGCGGCCCAAAACCGGAATTCACCGCTAAGCCCTGGTTACATAAGTCCAAAGCGTCTTTATAATTCTTTTTCAGGAGCTGTACAGAAACTGCGCCCAGGAAACCTATTAACGAACGGTGATCATGGTGAATTGCCGCCAAATATTCTTTATAGGCCAACTCCCACTGGCCTTGTTGCAATAAAATATTGCCCTGACTAATTTCAAAAGCAGCATCCAAGTCAGAATCATGAAATTCTTTCGTAGCATTGGCCAAACTAATGTGGATATCAGGAGAGAGCCAATCCATATTACTCTCCCACAATTTATAATTGCTATACGCATTTTTACCAGCCTGCCAATTACTTAAGGCAGATCTGGGGTTACCAGTCAGCCAGGCCGACCACCCCATGAGTTCACGGAAGAGGACTCCAGATAAAGGCGCATGGAGATAGGTTTGATTTATAAGTAATGAGGCATTCGGAATTTCTCCTAAAGCTAGATAAGCTTTAAAAAGATCTTTGTCGCGAGCAACTTGCCAAGGGGTAGACAAAGGTGTAGACTGAAGAAAATACCCTAATGCCAAAGTAAATTCCCCGGACTGTATAGAAGCAGCTCCTTTTCGCAGGAAAATAGCTGGGCTTTTTTGTCCTGATAAAATCTGCTTAACCTTCTCCGGCTGCCATTCATAGAGATAGTAGTCTGCCAATGCCAATTTAACGGCTTCACTTTGTGGCGCTAATTCAAATGCCTGTTGGTAATACCATAAAGCTGTCTGTTTTTGGCGGCAGTAATCATGATAATTTCCAGCGAGAATTAATACCAGTGGATCATGAGGATTTAACTCTAAGAGATGAAAAACTTGGATTTGAAATTGTTCAAGTTCCCCTTTAGGAATCGTCGGCAATTTTGAGAACAAATCGTTACGACGTTTGGTCGTTTCAGTCCATAGCAGCGAACGTTCTTCAAAGTAGGCTGCCAAACCGGAAGTTTTGTATAAATCTTGTGTCAGCTCATATTGAGTTTCAAAATCATCCGCACTCGTGGTAATATTCGGAATCGTATCGAGTGGGGTTCCCGATACAATTCGAACTCCCCAAAAACTGAATATCCCGAAAAAAATCAATAGCCAACCGATATATTTTTTACCCATGATGTCATCGCCTTACCTGACAAAATCATTTTTTATGGCGTCTCACGTAAAATATTCAAAAGATCTTCCGCTTTGGCTTCGCGGGGGTTTGCTTTCATGGAACCCGAATTTAGGCTTTCCTCAACAATCGCCGGGAAATCGGCCTCAGAAATCCCAAGATCCGTAATATGTTCAAATATCCCTACTTTACGTTCCAGGGTCATAATAAATTTCATACCGGCCGCAGCCGCATCAATAGCGTCTCCCGCGATAATTTTTAGGCCAAGTGCTTTCGCAATTTCCCCGTATTTTTCATAACTCACAGCAAGATTAAAACGCATCACCGGAACCAAAAGAACTGCACAAATTAAGCCATGGGGTTTGCCGCCCCTCACACCGATCGAATGAGCCATCCCGTGTACAGCCCCCAAGCGGGCGACACTTAAAGCAATACCAGCCATCAGGCTTCCCATCGCCATTTCGGTACGTGCCTGTATATCCTGGCCATTTTGATGGACTTTGTAGATGTTAGCGGCAATTCTCTCGATTGCCGAATATGCGTATACATCGGTTAAAGGAGTAGCTCCCTTGGAAGTATAAGCTTCAATCGCTTGCACCAAGGCGTCCATCCCGGAATTTACTGTCACCGATGGTGGCAAATTCAAGGTCAGTTCCGGATCAACGATCGTCAGGTTGGCCGCTAGTAAAGGGTCACGAATGGACTTCTTAACTTTGGCGTGATGATCCGTAAGTACGGCATTCAAGGTAACCTCTGCTCCTGAACCGGCTGTTGTCGGAATTGTAACCAGAGGCACGCCGGGTTGCAATAATCGTCCACCTTGAAAATAATATTGTAAATCCCGATCGGTCCGAATAAGTCCGGCAATCACCTTCGCAACATCCATGGCACTACCGCCGCCAATCCCGACCACCCAATCGATATCGGAATCTCTAGCTACCTTTAGCCCTTTTTCTACCGTTTCCAGCGATGGTTCAGGTTCAACCTCGTAAAAAGGTATAATTTGAAATCCGGATCCCCGGAGTAAAGTTTCTACTTTTTGAATAATACCGCTGTTCATTAAAGACTGCTTACCAGTTACCAGCATCACTTTAGGCCCGAAATACATGCCTTCTATAGGCAATTCCCGCAAAGATTGGCTACCAAAGATTATTCTAGTTTTGAGTTGAAAGGTCTGTAGCAAAGACATCAGAGCATCCTCCCTCATTACGCTGACTTTACTCAATTCGCCGTTTTGTCTTTATCTCCTGTGCATTTAAAAGAGTTTTTTTATTTTAATGGTTTTTCCATTAATTTACCAGTCTAAATTAATATACGCCAGAACTGAGACTCCATGCTTAATTTTGTTATCATCCGATAGAAAACTGTTAATCATTCCTTGTTAAAAGTCCCTGATTTCAACTTGTCTATTCCATAAATACCCATAAAAAAACGCCCGGTTCATAACCACAGCGTTGATATAGTATCTTGACTTTGAGTCTCCGCGGGGCTGTCTAAAAAGTACTTAAGATCAATAAAATTTTGCCTAACCAACTCTAGATCCCTACAAATCAATAAAAATCACCAAAGTTTATATTTTCAACTCCTGCCAAGCTTGATCCACCAACAATCCAATATTCTGGAAACCCACTCCATCTTCCTTTTTACGCCAATGCCCCAGATATTCCAAGTTGCCTTCCGGACCCAAAATTGGTGAAAATGTCAGATTCACCAGATTCCATCCCAAATTGGAACCACTCGACATCAGTCGCTCCAAAACTTCCAAATGAACCTGCTTATCACGGACCACCCCTTTTTTGCCAACCTTACCCTTTCCGGCTTCAAATTGTGGTTTGATTAAAGTAACCAAATCACCTTCAGCAGTGATAAGCTCCCCGAAATTAGGGAGTACCAATGCCAAAGAAATAAATGAAAGGTCGGCTGTGATCAGACTCGGACTTTCCTGAAGGCGCTCCTTGGTAAAATAACGGATATTTTCCCGTTCAAAGACAGTAACCCGTTTATCTTGACGCAATTTCCAAGCTATTTGCCCATAACCGACATCAACAGCATAGACATGCGCAGCTCCAAATTGTAAAAGGCAATCGGTAAACCCGCCGGTTGAAGCCCCGGCATCCAAACAAATTCTGCCGTCCACCCTAATATCAAAACTCTGGAGTGCTTTCTCCAGCTTTTTGCCGCCACGGCTGACATAAGCCTGAACACCAAGACTATTTACTTCGATGGGTTCAGTCACCATTTGGCTGGCCTTTTCAACCCTTTTACCATTGATGACAACTTCCCCGGCCATTATGGAACGTTGTGCCTGCTCCCGGCTTTGAAAATAGCCGTTATCCACTAACCAAGAATCTACCCGTTGTTTCATGATTTCCCAAATCCAAAACTCATCACTTTGGTATAAGGTTCAAACATCATCTCATAAATATCCATCGCCTGGCGGTCGGTTAAACTGGCTAAGTAATCCCTGATCAAGAAAGCTTTAGTATTTTCACCGATGCGCGCGGGCGCGCTAATTTTCCCTGACTTTTGCCAAACCGACGAAGGTAAAAGCTGGGGATTATTCCAAAAACGGTTGAACAGCTTTTCCAAAATTAATTTTCCTTTTTCTGCCATCATTAATACCATCGGATTTTTATAAACCTGGTCAAAAAGGAACGAATTCAGCATCTCCAGATCCCGCTGTCTTTCCGGTGAAAGAGTTACTACAGGTTTGCTAAAGCTCCTCAAATCCGCTTCTGACCTGGGTTTCAACTGGTCAAGATTTAGGCTTGAGGAAAGGATACAATCCTCGTTAAAATGATAGATCAAATGCCTTATCAAACGGTAATGTTTCATTTGAGCCGAGAAAGCCCCTGAAATCTTTTCTTCAGCCGCAATTTCAGCTTCAATCTGTTTAATCATCGGAATTTCAAGATTGATAACATCTTCCCAGTGTACTAAACCAACTTTAAGCGCGTCATCCAGATCATGCGCGGCAAAAGCCAACGCATCGGAAATGTTAACGATTTGAGCTTCAATACTCGGCCACCGGTCTTTTTGAAATTCTGGTGGGATTTCGGGATTATCGTACTTCGTCAAATGCCTCGCTAAGCCTTCTCTGGTCTCGTAAGTTAAATTCAGTCCTACAAAAGTAGGATAACGTTCTTCGAGACAATCCACAACCCGTAGACTATGTAAATTGTGGTCAAAGTCGCCATAATCCTTTAAAAGAAGGCTCAATTCTTCCTCTCCGGCATGTCCAAAAGGAGTATGGCCCAAATCATGAGCGAGTGAAATAGCCTCAACCAGATCCTCATTGGCACTCAAAACCCGGGCAAAGGTACGGGCATGCTGCATAACTTCCAATGTATGGGTTAAGCGGGTGCGATAGGATTCGCCCTCATGAACCAAAAAAACTTGCGTTTTAAATTGTAGATTTTTAAAAGCCGTCGTATACATGATACGATCTCGGTCACGTTGAAAACAGGTCCGATAACTATCCTCTTCCTCAACAAAACGACGGCCCCTGGTTTGCCCCGATTTAGACGCAAAAGGGGCTAAAATTTTTTCTTCGTTTTCCTCCATTTTTTGACGGGATAGATTTGCCATGAGTTCTCACCGCTTCATTGGTTCCTTATTTTGAATGGTCACCATCGCAACCGCAATCACAATCATCTTCACAATCACAGCCACAGTCACATTCACAATCGCCAACCGATTCTTCAATGGCCTGAATTTCATCGAAAATCTCTTCCCGGGTTAGGATTCCCTTCCGTTCCAGTACATTGATAATCGCTTGTACCGCATAGACCTGGCTCATAACCAATTCTTCAATCGAAACTTTTTCATCATCTTCTTGCGAAACTTTTTCGTTATCTTCTTGGCTCATTTTTAGACTCCTTTATTATTTTTAAGATTTCACCATCAATCCAATAATTTCTCGAGGGCCCTTGCCAACTGGTCCGGACAGGAGGTATCCTTATCTTCACAACGGATTCCCCGTAAACGTTGAATAACCTCTTTCACCGGCATGCCTTCCACTAAACGACAAAT
>JAEZKW010000122.1 GCA_023415375.1 Bacillota bacterium | reverse complement strand
GCTTTAGCCGCTTAATATAACGGCTCGTCCAATCCGGGCTTAACTTGGGAGGCCGGTGCGGGCGTCAAATAAACCAAGGCGCTCACCATTCAATTCTCGGAGGATGGTGCTAAGATTATCGAGATAGTCGACGGCTAGTTCGTCTGTAGACGAGCCGAAAACGAAATTTAAACTGCAGTCTGCACCCGGAGAAGTCTTTACGGTTACCTTTTCGGACGGGGGTTCAACTCCCCCCGCCTCCACCAAATATTAAACCAATTTTAGAGGCGAACGCCTCCACCAATTTTAAATAAAATACCAGCTAAAAGGCTGGTTTTTTTGTTTGTTAAAAGATAAACCTCCACCATATCCACATCACCCTTTACATCTAGGTGCCTCCTTACGATCAGGTAAGCAGTTACATGATTTTTTTTCGGTAGATAGAAAATTCACTTTTGGTCGGCATCTGCCATCAGGCCATGGTACTGAATAACGCAGCAATACTTACCAAGAAGAAAACCCACACTAATGATTTCCCCTGAGTTTATCTGTTTAGTCGATAAATATTTTACTTGAAATATTTTACAACCAGGAATATAATATTAAATATAGATTCAATGAAAATATATTCAATGAATGGGAGTCCAATGGAATGGGTATACGAGAAGAACAAAAAGACAAGCGAAGGAATGAAATTCTTGCAGCGGGACTTGACCTCTTTATCCGTAGAGGCTATGCTGCAACAAAAATAAGCGATATTGCAGAGCAGGTAGGAATGAGCACCGGGCTTCTGTTCCACTATTTCGAATCAAAGGAGAAGCTGTATGAGGAACTCATAAAGAACGGTGTATCAGGTCCGATGAGCATTATGGATGATTCCGGTATGGAACCCATAGCTTTTTTTGACGCTACAGCAAAGCGGCTTTTCGATTTCTTAAAAAGCCAGCCGGTTTTTGCAAAATATTTTGTACTTATGAATCAAGCGTATTATAATGAGTCAGCACCACAGAGCGTGAAAAATATGCTTAAGGACTTTGACATCTTTACTCCCACCTCCCAGCTTATAAAAAAAGGTCAGGAGACTGGGTCAATTAGGGAAGGCAACCCATATGCACTTGCTATCGCGTATTGGTGTGCTATTCAGGGAATAGCTGAGCAGATGGCTGTGAACCCTGAAAATCCATGTCCTGAGAGTGAATGGATTGTTGATATATTAAGGAGGTAAAATCATGAGGAAAATAATAATAGTCGGTGCGGGCATTGCCGGACTGTCGGCAGGCATTTACGCACAACAGAGCGGATTTGATGTAACTATTTATGAGAGCCACACCATACCAGGAGGCGCTTCCACCAGTTGGAGAAGGAAGGGCTATTTATTTGAGGGAGGGATCCACTGGATAATGGGTGTATCTCCAAAGCATCCTCTTAACAGAGTATGGAGGGAACTGGGGGCCCTAAGGGACGATGTTGCAGTGCATAGCAGGGACCCTTTCTTTACAGTGGATTATGAAGGTCAGACAGGCTGCCTTTATCGCGACGTTGAAAAGCTAAAACAGCATTTTCTAAAGCTTTCACCTGAAGATGAAAATGAAATTGATAAATTGTGCAGAGACATAAAAAGATTTATGAAGGTAAAAATGCCTGTCAGTGATATAAAGGACGTAAAAGTGAAGAAAAAGGCTTCAGTCCACTTGTCATCCGTAATTAAAATGCTGCCTGCATTTTCAAAAATGTCATTTTACGCAAAACAGACTGCCGGGGAGTTTGCTCAGAGGTTTAAAAGTCCTGTTATAAAAGCTTTGATTGAGAATACTATTGGTCCGGAATATTCTGCAATTGCTATGATAATAAACTTTGCAACTCTTGCCTCAGGTGACGGTGGCTATCCCGAGGGCGGTTCGCTGGCTATGGCGAACCGGATGGCAAAGTATTTCGAGTCATTGGGTGGGAAAATCCATTACAGCAGCAAGGTGACAAAGGTTTCGGTCAACAACGGCATTTGCGATGGAGTAATCATAAATGGGGAACACCTGCCTGCTAATGCTGTCATAGTAACGCTGGATACCCTTGTGGCAATTGACAGCCTCTTTGATATTCCAATAAATGAGCCATGGACCCAAAGGATGCGCCAAAGCACAAAGCCTATGTTGAATACTTTTATATGTTTAGGCATAGAAGCAGATCTTTCAGACTTGCCTGAAGCAATTAATTTCATACCACACAAACCACTTTCATGCGGCGGAGTTAGACTGCCATCTGTTTCCATATATAATTATGCCGGCTACAAGGACTATGCACCTGATGGCTGTACCGCTGTGACATCCATTATTCCCGGGGATAGCTATGACTATTGGAAGGATTGCCTGAATAATGGTACCTATGAGGCTGAAAAGAAGAGACTGGCTGAGAGCTATATTGAAATACTTGCCGAAAAATTCCCAAAGACTAAAGGGAAGGTAGCTGTATGGGATGTTGCAACACCGCTGACGTATGAAAAGTATCTTGGCTCTTATAAAGGCTCATGGATGTCGGTAGTGGGCAAGGGCGAAAAAATGGGAAATTATCCGTCAAAGCCTGAAAGTATAAAAAATATATATTTTGCAAGTCAAAGGCTTAGCCCGCCGGGTGGTCTGCCGGGAGCCTCTGAAACTGGTAGGAAGGCGGTACAGTACCTTTGCAGGGATACAGATACGACTTTCCAAGGCAATGTATAAGGTCGTTACACAAATGTCTTGTGTCCTGAACGGTTCTTGAGTTGATACTCCCCCTGGGAAATATGGTTTTGATCAGCGCTTCCACAATGTTGGAAGTGCTTTTCTATGTTATCAGGCAGCGTCTACCTGAAACATGCATTAGTAAACTTTCTTTCCACAGAAAGTATCAAAGCAAGCGGTCCATATTGGCGGACTGCCTAGACTTTACTAAATATGACTTGCAGCTGTTCGAGGTGAAATATAGGGAAGGTAGTAAGACAATCTCAACTTAAAGATGTTCCTAATGCGAAATTAAAATATAAGGTTCGGGGTTCGGCATCTTCACCCAAGACGTTTTTCCTATATCCGGTATACCTTGTCTCTGCTTTTCGCGGTGGATAACGTCAGCTTCACTCCGCCTCCACCAAAAATTAAACTAATTTTAGAGGCGAACGACTCCACCAAATATTAAAAATTGGCTATTATTAATGCCTTGGCATCATCATTATTTGGAATTGTGATGGCCTTAGTTTTCAATGGGCTAAACAATATAAAAAGCAAGAATACTTAACAAAGACAAAATCAAAAATGCTAACCCGCTTGATACAACCGGCGATATACCTCTTGAGTCTCCGGACTGGGGTCTAAACCAAGTTCATTTTTTAGAATTATCATTAACGAATTGTATTGTTCCCGTACGGCGCTTCGATTCCCAAGGCCAGCATAGGCTGTCATGAGTAGCCGGTGAATTTCTTCGGAGAGGGAATCTATGCCCGCTAGTAATTGTAAATGACTGATAGCCCGGTTATAATCTTTTCTCTCCAAATAATAACGAGCCAACCGCAGCCTGGCTTCGAAGTAAAGATTCTTTAAATATTCCCGGTTCGGAATCAACCAAACATAGTCAAGTTCTTGTAAATAATCACCAGCATACATGGTTATCGCGCGTTCTAAAAAATCATAAGCTTTTTCCGCTGGCGTTTCATCATTTAATCCAGCAGCCACCAGTTCTTGAAACTGAATCCGGTCGGTGGTAAACAGTTTGGCAGCCAGTGCATACTGTCTGTTTTGGTGAATGATCAAATCGGGATAACCGATTTTCTCCAAAATTTGACGCAAGTAATATAAACTGGTATGAAAGAGGCCCTGCGATTTTTCAAATTCATTATCAGGCCAAAGTTCTTCCAGGATCACTTCTTTGGAGACCGGATTTCTCTGGTGAACTAAAAATGCCAGTAAATCACGGGTTTTAGTAGTGCGCCAATTCATTGATGTTATTTCCGCCCCTCCAGTAAATATACGCAAAGATCCGAGGGTTTTTAATTCCAGCGTATTATTGATTGTTTTAAACTGAAGTTCGGAGGTGACCGGATCAAACCTTTCTAAAGCTTCTCCCGCTAGTTGGCGCACGGTCGGATCGGGGTCTTCGTTTAAAGCTTTCAGCATGGAAACGGCATTTTCAGTCCCAATTTCACTCAAAGGGGTTATCACCCGGCAGCGGACCTCCGGATTTTGATGTTGAACCAGGTTACCCAGGAGTGACATCGCCCGTTTTCCCAAACGGACTAAAATGCGCTGAATGAAATAAACTTCAACTTCGTTTTCCATTCCGTAACGGAGAATGATCTGATACTCGGCAATCGCTAAAAAAAGCCGGATAAAATTTTTACGGGCCGCCAGATCCAATAATTTACGGGATAATTCTCCAGCATGCTGTATTTCACCGGTTTTGAAATGAATCACAGCGAGATGAGCATAACAATAACTTAACGGTTTGGCAAACTGCCACTGCTCTAAAGGCGGTAATGCTTCTAAGAGCATGTGCTTAGCTTTGGCGATGGCGCCGCTCTGGATAAACGTTGGAGCGCATAGTACCTGGCAGGATGCCAGAAGTGTTGCGGATTGAGTTCGCGCTAAGGTTAAAACTTGCTCGGCGTAAACTAGCGATTCAACCAGCCGGCCTTGCAAGCATAAACAATCGGCCAAATATGCTTTATTTAAAGAGAGAAAATGAAGTCCCCCGCCGTTTTCGGCCAAATCAATTCCTTTATGATAACATTCTTCAGCCTTCTTAAATTCACCGCGGTCAGCATGAATACTTCCCAATTGATAGTAAGCTGTCGGCAAGGTTACAATCATCCCCAAATTTTCCTTGACGGTTACGCTTCTTTGGGCATATTCGAAGGCCAAGTCGAATTCACCCCATTCATGATAAATGGAGGCCATAAAATCCTGAAAGTTAAACCCTGGCAATGCATGATTCGGGGAGAGTCTGATCCCTCTTTTGTAGCATTGTAACGCTTTAGCAAGTTCACCTGTCCAGTAATAAATATTGCCAAGCCCTTCCAACAGATATGCCATAACCCAAAAGTCATTTTGCTGTTCCGCAACTTGGAGAGATTGGGTCAGCAGCTTTTCAGCCTCCTGAAACCGCCCGTTTCTGAAGAGGGTTATCGCCATTTCCAGCGGTAGATCAAATCGTAAAAATGGTCCCGATTTTTGTAAAACTGGATAAGCTTTTTCCAATAAATTCAAACTATCTTGATGTTGGCCATGGTTGTTAAAGATCCGGGCCCGTAAAAACTGACATTCAGCCACGCCGATAGAATCCTGCCGGGCCGAAAAGTTCGTAATGGTTCTGCTTATCCAGGTTTCCGCCTCATCAAGTTTTCCCCGATAAACTTTGATCTCAGCTTGAAAAAAACAGGGCCATGGATCGGCAGAAATCTGTTCCCGGGAGAGCATACTTAGCCAGCGCTCGACTGTTTGCCAGCGCCCTTGCCGGAAGGCTTCTTTACCGGCCTTTTCAAGCAAGGAAGGCAAATCCTGCTCAGCTCCGGCTGTAAGATAATACTCAATTGCCTGATCCAAATTGCCGTTTTGTAAGACAATGGCTCCGGCTTTACGTAATAAGTGATTTCTTCGAACCCCCAGCCGCTTGATTAAAAAATCGCGAAATAATTGGTGATAACGGTACGCTTTTTCCGGACCGGCCAGCGGTATTAAAAATAATTGCTGTCTTTCCAAATAGTCCAAAATTACCCCGGAGTCACTCCGCTCCAATAATAAATTACACATCTCCGGAGTAATGGTCTCCAAAATTGCAGTGGAAAGCAGAAAATCACGAATCTCCTCCGGTTGTTGTTCCAATACTTCATTCGCTAAGTACTTATATATTTCAGCCGTACCACTTTTGATTTGAAAAGGCAGATCGGTATTCATGGCCGCATCCGCCGCCAGTTTGAGGGCGGCTGGCCATCCGTTGATTTTTTGTTTAAAAAACTGTTGGGTTTGGCTTGATAGTTGCAGTGACTTTTTAGTTAAATAAGCTTTAGTTTCATCATCCGTAAAGCGCAACTCTTCGATTCCGACGTTCAATACCTCGTCGGCGGTTTTCAAGCGGGATAAGTTTAAAGGAAGCGAAGCGCGGCTGGCAATCATTACATGGACACAAGCCGGTAAATGCTCTAAAAAATCCTGCATGAAACGTTGGATTAGAGATTCGGAAATGGTCTGATAATCATCGAAGACTAGTAGTAACGGGCGTTTGGTTTGTTGCGCCAGCCCGTTGACGATCATGGTCACATACAGCCGTAACCGGTTTTCGATACTGCCTTCCTCGATCCATTGTTGGGACTGAAGCCCAAACTCGGGAATCTGGCGGCAGATTCCGGCGAACAAATATTGTAAAAAGACCGCCGGATCGTTATCGTAAGTATCCAATTGGTACCAAACCAACGCCCGTTGCGCTACTTTATTCAATTGAAGCATTAAAACAGTTTTGCCGTAACCGGCTGGGGCTTGAAGCAGGGTTAACTTTCGTTCCTCAAAGCCTTTCAGGAGATTGATGAGCCGGGGCCGTTGGATCATCCCTTTGCCTGCCCGGGGCGGCAGTAGTTTCGCGCGTAAAATTTCAGTCATGGATAATCATCCGTGAGGAAGTTCCAGAGCTTGGTGAAGGATTTGCGGATACCGATCCGGCATCAATAATTACCTCCCATATGTTATACCAAGTTGCATTTTGATATATGAATACTTCCTTGAATGCAACTTGGTATTACTTCTTTGCCATAAGATCATTATATCACGGCACAGCGAAGCTGCAAACCAATTTCAAGAGGTCGGCGACGAATGGTTCATTTCAAAGTTTGAATTTTAATTCTTTTATTGAATTATTCTAAAGTAATGTAAATTTATGCCGAGTATAGAAATAGATTAAGCGCCAATTGAAAGACAACCATAAACCGGTTCAAAAAATAATTATTTTTGAAGGAGGACTTTACAATGGCCAAAAAAATTCAAGCATGGAGTAAGTTTGGACCGCGCCTGGAACTGGCCGCCCCGATGACCAGCAACGAACTGATCGAAAACATCGTCTCCGCCACGAACCAGAGCCGCGGCAGCGTGCTGGCGGTTTTGTCCGAATTGGACGTGCAGATTGAGGCTGCGCTCAAGTCCGGGCGCATCATCCACTTGCCCAACAGCACCCATTACGAACCCACCGGCAAGAAAGACGGTTCCGTGGATATTAACGTCCGCGTCAACCCCGAGCTGGACAAGCGCGTCAACGCTGACTTTCGCGGCAAATGGATCAATTCCGCCAATATCGGCAAGAGCGAGGCCGAGATCATCGCCCTATGGAATGAGGCGCATCCCGACGATCTGGTCGAAGTATAAAATTACCCTTTTCGGACAGCCACCTCGCTGTCCAAAATTAAGCGGCTAAATTTTGATTTTTAGCCGCTTAACTTTTAAATTAAGCCAAGAAACTATTAAATTAAGCCAGAGAATTTTTAGATTAAGCCAAGCAATTTATAAATTGAGCCGCCCAGTTTGGGCGGCTCGCAGTTGGTTATTTAGCGCTTCATTTGCTCTCTTCGGTGACAGGGTTTACTGATGCTGGTTCTTTGATCTGCTCCCCTAAATAATTGGGGAGCTGTAGACCGGCGTTTCGGAATAACTCATCCAGCGGGGGTACGGACTTGAGCATCCCGGCCAGGAAATTGGCGGTGGTGGGGGAAGAACCGTCATGGCCCATGGAATCCCAAACGGTAACTTTATCGATCTTCAAATTGGCAATGGCTTCAACTTGCGTTTTGACCAGTTCCGGAAGTTTGTCGGCGATCATCAGAAGTACGGCCTTATTGGCATCACCGTCGGCGGCTTCGACAATCTTTTTGAAACCATCCGCTTGTTTGGTGAGGATTTCGTTAATACCACGGGCCTTGGCTTCCATTTCCATCAGAATGGCATCTGCCTCGCCCTTGGCAATGCGGCGGGTTTTTTCCGCCTCCGCTTCTGCAGCGATCTGTACCTGTTGCTTATCGATTTCGGCAGGAATCACCACATCCGCCATGCGGGTTGCCCGTTCCCGTTCGGAACGGGAGAGCTCGGCTTCTTGTTCGGCTTTATAGGCTTCTTCCAAGGCTTTAGCGGTCTGAACTTTCTCCGCCGCTGTGGCTTTCCTGGTAGCTTCAGCCTCTTTCTCACGCCGGTCGGCCTCGGAATTGGCAATCATAATCTTGGCCAGGTTTTCTCCCTCAACCGCTTTGGCGTTGGCTGCGGAGACCTGAACCCGCTCATCCCGTTGAGCATTGGCCTCGCCGATGGCGCCGTCTCGGTCTTTCTCGGCTACGCTCTTTTTGGCATCGTTGATAGCCTTGGCAGCGGCTTCTTTTCCCAGGGCTTCGATGTAGCCGGATTCGTCCTTAATATCGGTGACGTTGACGTTAATTAGCTTCAAGCCGATCTTCTTCAGCTCCGCCTCCACATTATTGGAGACGTTGGCCAGGAATTTATCCCGATCGGAGTTGATCTCCTCAATATCCATTGTAGCGATGACTAATCGCAATTGGCCGAAGATAATATCCTTGGCCAAGTCCTGAATAACCTCCAATTTGAGTCCCAGTAATCTTTCAGCGGCATTGGTCATTATTCCCTGTTCGGTGGAGATGCCGACGGTAAAACGGGAAGGGACATCGACCCGGATATTCTGCTTGCTTAAAGCTTTGGTCAAGTTGACCTCAATGGAGAAGGGCGTTAGATCAAGAAATTGATAATCTTGGATTACAGGCCAGATAAAAGCGGCACCGCCATGGATACAGGTAGCTGAACGGGCGGTGCCGTCCTTGGATTTTCCGGTTCTGCCGAATACCACCAGAATCTTGTCCGAGGGGCAGCGTTTGTAACGTTTAAGAATGGAGGCAAAGGTGGCGAAGAATATTAAGACAACTACAACTACCAAAACCAATAAATATTGAGTGCTAAACATATGAGCATCCTCCTGTGGACTAAAATAGAGAAAGTAACAGTAATTAGTTTTTTTTGACCACCAAAATATCATTAACGACTTCTGTTACGGTGACCGGGGTTCCGGTGGGCAACGCTTGGTCATCGGTCATGGCTCCCATTTCCCGGACCGAACCTTGAACCGTCAACTGCACCTGGCCTACACCTGAGCGTTGGCCGGGGATTGGAAGGTAGACCCGGCCCGAAGCGTTTATGGCGTTATTGATTTGAATATTGCCGCTCTGGGTGAGTTTGGTCATGAGAAAGAACATACCGGCTACGATTACCATTAAAAGTAATCCAACCATAAAGGCAAAAAAGACAGTGGCGACCTGGTTGAAGCCGGCGTGGACGGCAAAAACTCCGGCCCAACCGAAACCGGTAAAGAAGATAATAAAATTCCTCAAGGTAAACAGGCGGAAACCGGATGTCGCATCCCCATCATGATGGTCACCTACCCCATCGTGACCGGCCAACTCGCCGTCATGCCAGTCGATTCCAATAAAGGTTAAGACCAGCTGTATCGTGAAGACCAGGGTAAACGGAATCGCAAAGCACCAAAAGATTCTCTCAAATGCGGGGATACTATCCAACCATTGTCCCATGGGCAATTCCCTCTTTCGGCAAATTCCAATATTTTTTTGATAATTTCGGCATGTTTACCGGGTTTTCCTGCTTGGTGGCGGAAAGTATGAGTTTGTCAGTTACTGCAATGAATTTTTTTTATTGATTTTTCCCCATCTGAATATCCCCCAGAGGGTAGTGGATAACGTCAGCTTCGCTCCGCCTCCACCAAATATTGAAATTCAAAGGGGCTGCCCTCAGGTTAAAACCTTTTGGGACAGCCCCATTTGTTTAATATCAAGTTAATAGTATTGGATGAACGGCTATAGGCCGGATCGAAGTGATCTTAAACGAAGCCAAAACCCAAAATACTAACCCGCTTGATACAACCGGTTATATACCTCCTGAGTCTCCTCACTGGGTTCCAAACTAAGTTCATTCTTGAGGATCAGCGTTAAAGCTTGATATTGTTCCCGGACGGCGCTCCGGTTCCCAAGGCCGGCATAAGCAGTCATCAATAACCGGTGAATTTCTTCGGACAAGGAATCTAAGCCCGCCAGCAACTGTAAATGACTGATGGCATGGTTGTAATCCTTTCGTTCCAGATAATAACGGGCCAGCCGCAATCTGGCTTCAAAGCAAAGATTCCTCAAGTATTCCCGATTCGGCAGCAACCAAACATAATCAAGCTCTTGTAAATAATCGCCAGCATATAGGGCTATCGCCCGTTCCAATAAATCAGCGGCTTTTTCCGAGGGAGTCTCATCGTTAAATCCAGCCGCCACTAGCTCTTGAAACTGAATCCGGTCTGTGGTATACAGTTTGGTGGCCAGTTCATAATGTTTGTTTTGATAAATGATCAAATCAGGATAACCGATTTTTTCTAAAATTTGCCGCAAGTAATATAAACTGGTATGAAAGAGGCCTTGGGATTTTTCAAATTCGTTATCTGGCCAAAGTTCTTCCAGGATCACTTCTTTGGAGACCGGATTTCTTTGGTGAACTAAAAATGCCAATAAATCACGGGTTTTAGTAGTGCGCCAATTAACTGAGGTTACTTCCGCTCCGCCGGTAAATATACGTAAAGATCCGAGAGTTTTTAATTCCAGCGTATTGTTAATCGTTTTAAACTGCAGTTCGGAGGTGACTGGATCAAACCTTTCTAAAGCTTCTCCGGCCAGTTGGCGTACGGTTGGATCGGGATCTTCATTCAAAATTTTCAGCATGGAAACGGCATTTTCAGTCCCGATTTCACTCAAAGGGGTTATCACCCGGCAGCGGACCGTTGGATTTTGATGCCCGACCAGGTTACCCAGGAGAGATATCGCCCGTTTTCCCATACGGACTAGAATATGTTGAATGAAATAAACTTCAATTCCGTTTTCCATTCCATAGCGGAGGATAATCTGATATTCAGCAATCGTTAAAAAAAGCCGGATAAAATTTTTACGGGCTGCCAAATCCAACAATTTACGGGATAATTCACCACCCCGCTCCAGGTTGCCGATTTTAAAATTAAGTACGGCTAAAGTGCCATAACCATAAGATAACGGTACGGCAAATTGCCACTGCTCTAAACGCGGCAGTGCTTCCAGGAGCATTTTTTGGGCTTTGGGGATGTTGCCGTTTTGAATAAACGCCGGGGCACAGATAATCTGACAAGATGCCAGTAGTGTTTCGGATTGGGTTTGGGCTTCGGCTAAAACTTGTTCTGCCATTGCCAGAGATTCGGTTAACCGGCCTTGGAAACCTAAACAACGGGATAAATATGCTTTATTCAAGGAGAGGAAATGGCGTTCTCCACCGTTTTCGGCTAAATAAATCCCTTTACGATAACATTCTTCAGCCTTTGCCAATTCACCGAAATCAACATAAATAACCGCCAGTTGATAGTAGGCAGAAGGCAACGCCTCAATCATCCCCAGATTTTCTTTGATGGTCACACTCCGCCCGGCATATTCGAAAGCTAAATCTAATTCGCCCCATTCTTGATAAATGGAGGCAACGAAATCCTGAAAATTATAATTGGGTAGAGTCTGATGGGGTGAAATTTTAATCCCTCTTTGATAACATTGGAGCGCTTTGGTATGGTCCCCCATCCAATAATAGGTATTGCCAAGCCCTTCCAACAAATGGGAGACAATCCAATCGTCTTTTTGAGCTTCTGCAGTTTTGAGCGATTGGTTCAGTAACTGGTTCGCTTCCCGAAAACGCCCGACTCTAGACAGGGCGAAGGCCATCTCCAACGGCAAATCAAACCGGATGCCCAGTTCCGCTTGTAAAACCGGATAAGCTTTTTCCAATATTGCGATGGCTTCTTTATTCCGGCCATGGCCATTAAGAATACGGGCCTGTAAAAATTGACATTCAGCGATGCCGACCGGATCCTGCTTGGTGGTAAACCCGGCCAAAGATCTTCCCGCCCAAGTTTCGGCTTCGTCTAGTTTGCCTTGATAGATCTTGATCTGCGCTTGAAAAAAACAAAGCCATTCATCGGCAAGTACCTGTTCCGAAGCGAGCATTCCCAACCAGCGTTCCACGGTCTGCCAACGCCCTTGCCGGAAAGCTTCTTTACCGGCCTTCTCAAGCAAGGGGAGCAAATCATGGTCAACTCCCGCTGTAAGGTAATACTCAATTGCCTGATCCAAATGGCCATTTCGTAAGGCAATGGCTCCGGCTTTACCCAATAAGTGTTCTTTTCCAACTCCCAGCCGCTCGATTAAAAAATCGCGAAATAGTTGGTGATAACGGTAAGCTTTTACCGGACCGGCCAGCGGTATTAAAAACAATTGCTGTCTTTCCAAATAGTCCAAAATTGCCCCGGAGTCACTCCGCTCCAATAATAAATTACAGATCTCCGGAGTAATTATCTCCAAAACTGCAGAGGAAATCAGAAAATCGCGAATCTCCCCCGGTTGTTGTTCCAATACTTCATTGGCTAAGTACTTATATATTTCAACCGTACCACTGTTGATTTGTAAAGGCAGATCGGTATTCATGGCTGCATCCGCTGCTAATTTGAGTGCGGCTGGCCACCCATTAATTTTTTGCTTAAGAAACTGCTGGGTTTGGCTTGATGGTTGCAGTGTTTTTTTGGATATAAAGGCCTCTGTTTCATCATCCGTAAAGCGTAACTCCTCGATTCCGACACTCAATACCTCACTCTGGGTTTTCAAACGGGATAAATTGAAGGGAGGTAAAGCGCGGCTGGCAATCATTACATGGACACAGGCTGGAAGGTACTCTAAGAAATCCTGCATGAAACGTTGGATTCGAGGTTCGGAGAGGGCCTGATAATCATCAAAGACTAGCTGTAGTGGGCAATCGGCATGTTGGGAGAGCCCGTTGACGATAGCGGTTACCAACAGCCGTAAATGATTTTCAATACCGCCCGCTTCGAGAAGTTGTTGCACCTGGGTCCCGAACTCAGGAATCTGGCGGCGTATTCCGGTGATCAAGTATTGTAAAAAGACCGCCGGATCGTTATCGTAAGTGTCCAGCTGATACCAGACCAACGCTCGTTTCGCTTCATTAGCCAATTGGAGCATTAAGACGGTTTTGCCGAAGCCCGCCGGAGCCGTGAGCAAAGTTAGCTTCCGCTCCTCAAACCCATTCAGGAGATTGATGAGCCGGGGCCGGTCAATGATTCCTTTACCTGTCCGCGGTGGCAGTAGTTTTGCGAGTAAGATTTCGGTCATTTTGACACCTGCTTTTTTTCTCAAATACATCCAGTTTTACCATTTAAATATTTACCTATCGATCCCAAAATCCCTTTGATAATTGTTGAGAATTTGTTGAGAGACGGTTGTTATGATAAACAAGTAAACTTTGGGCGAAAGGGAAGAAAGCTGTTTATTGTTTACAAATATCTAATTCAGGAGGTATCGCAAATGAACCGGAAACTATTTTTGGTTATAATGCTTATTCTCATCTGTAATATGCTGGCTTTCCCGATTTTTGGCGCTGAGCCGCTGCATAAGATCGCCGTCTTACCCTTTGACGACGGTTCGATTAAGGACCGTTGGTGGAAAAACAATTGGGATGTCGGTAAGGGGATTTCCGATGAGTTGGTTACCGAGTTGTTGAAGACCGGCAAATTTCGGCTGATCGAACGGGAACAGATCGATAAAGTATTGAATGAGCAAAATTTCGGAGCGGGTGGCCGCGTCGACACAAATAGCGCTGCTAAGATCGGGAAGGTTTTAGGCGTCCAATATTTAGTCATGGGCCGGGTGACTGAATTCAGTTTCAAAAGTACCGAAGTCGGCGGTATAAGCCTCAAACAAGGCGTTGGCTTAGGATTAAAGAGCACCAAAGCCAACGTGGCGATTGACGCCCGGTTGGTCAATACCAGCAGCGCCGAGATAATTTCCAGTGTAACCGGAAAAGGCGATAAGAGCAGCTCCAACGTTAAAGTGGCGTACAAATGGGATGCCATTGCCTTCGGGAGCGATGAGTTCCGCCAGACCAACTTAGGGATTGCCACGCGTGATGCGGTTGCTTCAGTAGCCAAGCAATTGGCGGAAAAAGCTTATGGTAGCGGATCGGCCCAATCTTCAAAAATAATCGGCACCGTGGCCTATGCCGGTAACGGTAAAGTAATTATCAATATAGGTTCGGAATTCGGGATCAAACCCGGAATGATCTTCGTCGTCCAGCATGGATTGGAAGTGGTGAAAGACCCGAATACCGGTGAGACAATCGATGAAGTAACGGAGCCTATCGCCGAGCTTAAGGCGACCGAGGTGAAGGAGAAATCGACAACCTGCGTCGTGTTGACCCAATTAAACTCAAGCTATCAGATTAAAGTTGGGGACAAAGTGGAGCAGAAACAATGAAAAATTAGCGGGAGGAATAATAATGGAAATTGGTAACAACCTTCAAAAAAGCTTTGACCTGTATCTAAAGAATTTTGGAGTTCTTTTCTTGGCTGGTTTAATTACGGGAATTATTGCCGCGGTGAGTTTTGGGATTTTGGCCGGGCCGTTGCTCGGCGGAGCTCTGGTACTTTGCTTGAAAATTTCACGGGGAGAGAAAAGGGAACTTGGCGAGATTTTCGCTCATTTGGACCAATTCATCCCCACTTTGGTAGCAACATTAATGCTCTGGGCTGCTTGGCTGGTTGTTTGGGTCATCGGTATGATCCCCTTCATCGGCTGGATTATCAACCTTGTAGTTGGTCCGGCACTGGGACTGCTTTATTTTCTAACCATTGGTTTTGTAGTCGATCAAAAGATGAAACCCTGGGAAGCGCTCCGGCGGAGTATCGATTGCTGTGCCACCGAACCGTTGCTCCTGTGGATTTATGCTTTGCTTTGCGGAATTTTGGCCGGTATCGGCGCCATCATTTTTGGGATTGGAATCATCCTGACCTTACCCTTGGGAATGGTGGGATTCACCATCGCTTATCAACAGCTTTCCGCTAAGGAAGCCCCGACCTTCAAGCCGGAGAAGCAAGT
>JAEZKW010000380.1 GCA_023415375.1 Bacillota bacterium | reverse complement strand
GTAATTACCCAGCGGCAGCGAGCTATTGAAGAACTCGCCAAAAGTCTGAAATGGCGGCAATGGCTTTCGGCTTACGGCATTATAATGACCGGAAAAAATCAAGATCCTCGTGAATTAGTGGATTGGTCAGAGGAGCAACGGCCTTTTTATACTAAAAAAGCAGTGATTTTGGGAGCCCGGGCCCTGACTTTATTTACTTTGGGGACTTGGTTGCTATTTTTGGCGGCCCATAAAATACCCTTTTATTTTCCGGCAGGGTTCTTGTTGTTGCAATACATACTGCTAAAGATTCAAGGAAAGCCAAGAAGAAAGATTTTAAATACCGTGTTCTATTACCGTAAAAATTTAGAGCTTTATCAAGAGTTGTTGTCCCATATTGAGAGGAAGAATTTTGCCTCAGATTATTTAAGAAGATTGCAAAAAGGACTTCGAAACCATCAGGAAGAAACCGCCAGCCTTCAACTGCGGCGGCTGGTGAAAATAGCGGATCAGGTGGCTACTAGGGATCATGCCATGTACGGGATTTTTAATACTTTAACCCTGTGGGATTATCATTGCCTAATCGCTTTAGAAAGCTGGAAAGAGAAATCAGGGCGTAATTTAAAGAATTGGCTGGATACGATCGGCGAAATCGAGGCCTTAGCTAGTTTAGCTATATTAAATTATGATCATCCCACTTGGGCTATACCGGAGATAGTTGAGGGTCCTGCGACTTATACTGCAAAAAGTCTAGGGCACCCCTTACTTCCGGATACGACTCGAAAGGGAAATCATTTAGAAATTCAAAATCAGGTCCGGGTGATGCTTATTACAGGCTCCAATATGTCCGGAAAAAGCACTTATCTGCGGACGACTGGCATTAATCTGGTATTGGCCTATGCCGGCGCCCCGGTCTGCGCCCAGTCTCTAATTTGCTCACGGATGAAGATTTATACTTGCATGCGGATTAGCGATAATTTGGAGAAGAATATCTCGACCTTTTACGCGGAAATTTTGCGAATTAAAATGATTGTGGAGGCCACTACCGAACAAAAGGACATCTTTTTCCTGCTTGATGAAATCTTCAAGGGCACGAACTCTATCGATCGTCATCTGGGGGCCAAAGTGCTGATTAAAAAATTAGTCCATAATCAAGCGGTCGGTTTGGTATCCACCCATGATTTGGAGCTGGGTGAGTTGGAACAAGAGTGTAAGCAAGTTAAAAACTATCATTTTCAAGAGCTTTTTCGTGACGGGAAGCTTGATTTCGATTATTTGCTGCGCCCCGGCATATCGACAACCAGAAATGCCTTGTATTTAATGAAAGCGGCCGGTATTGAGGTCGAAGAATAGTCATTCACCCTGGCTTTGCCCGGGCAGCGAAAGGATGAAAATTGGCCGCCTGGTCAGGATGGTCAATTTCAAGGAATAATTACTAACACCACGAAGGTCACTACGAAGTGGAATTGTGGATACAATTCCTTAAAAAACGCTTGCGTTTTTAGAATACGAAGACTAAGGTTTTTTTCCCTTTATTTTCTTCGCGACCTTCGTGTTCTTCTGGTTGCAATTTTATTTTTTCATTTGACTTATTGGTACCTACTATTTCCTAAGCAGAATTAAAAAGTTAAGGTAAAATCCTCCCTTTGACAATCCTTTTCTGTATAAAAAATTCCGCCAACTTTGTGACCACTTTTATCCAATAAAGAAATAATCCCGTTTTCCTTCGTGAATCCAGGTCCGTGAGCTCCGGATTTTGTTGATAAGGGAATGGTTAGAAATTCCCCGGGCCGGATGTCGCCGTATAACATTCGTTTGAAATTCAAGTTGTCAGTGAGGACCCAATCGGTCATATCAATTTTTTGATTTGTAGGATTGATAAGGGTTACGGTTTCCCGACCCTTGCCGGAAGGATTGACCATCGCCGCAATAATTCGAACTGATTCGCTGGTTTGAGGCGTGGTAACGCCATTATTCATTGGTTCACCGCTTTCTTCAACGGTTTCAAAACTTTGTGATTGAAATGCCAGAAAAATAGCGACCCACTTTTGTGCGGCCGGGAAGTGAAAAAATAACCCTCCGTCTTGCCATGGCCCATTATCGGCGGCCCACTTTCCGGTATTCCCCTGATTCATGTGAATATCGTGAATTCCCCGGCCCGGCTCAAAATCAAAGTACGGATCCGGTTGCTCTTCAGGACCCCAAGTGTCTCCAAAAGCATAAAGCTCAACATCATTCATAGCAAGCGCCCATCGGACATATTTAGCGATTTTTTCATTCAGATCATTTTCAGGTCCAGGCAATTCGGCTGGTAAAATCTGCATCTCTTTGAGATCGAAGAGGTTACCCCGGATATAATCCAAAGCCGGAAATTGATTTTTACCGGCTAGCGCCGTTATACCATCGGCCAGGGCTGACAATTTTGTGATAATGGGGTGTTCGAAATGTTCGTTACAGTAATACAGGAGATCGGAAGGAGTGGTTTGGGAGTGGATATTGACTGCGATTCGGTAATGAGTATTATTTTTGTCTACGCCGTGGATTTGGTAGTGCGGGCTGTTAGTTGAACCGTCCTGACCTTCGAGGACTTGGCATTTTAGGACTGCATAAGAATGTAAAGGCATATTGGCCTCCTATATAATAATATTATCTCAGAAACACTTATATAAAGAGGAGATTCATTTATATTTATATTTATGAGAAGCTGTTGTTATACCTAAAAGGACATTTAGATTAGTAAGAAGGCTGCCCCAGTTTATTTTAGGACAGCCTTTTAATAAGTTTCGATATATGGAGATTAGATTCAATAGCTATTTTATAACAATTGAAAAATCGCTAATTTCGGCCAAACCTGTTCCTCCAACGATTTCATTACCCAGCTCCACACTTGTTATATAATACCTCCGGCTTAAAACAAATTTTTTCTGAAGATAAGTAATAAAATCAGTGAGATTCAATGGGCCGTTTAGAATTTGTCCCCTGGCTGCGAATATGCTAATAATCCAATGGTTAGTATAATATCCCGACTGGTCGGTTTGATCACTTTCATAATAATCATAGGTTATACCATTAATCTTCACAGTATCTCGTGGCTTTCCGGCAGGTATCCATCCGCCGTTGCTGACATTCCAAATCATAATTTCATTGGTAATGTGGGATATTGGCGCTTTAAGATCCGATACTGCCCAAAGCGAGAATGCCATATCGCAAGAGCCGGAGTTCTGCAGGTTGATGTTGAAGTTAGCCGTAATACTCTTAGTACCGACTTTGAACGGTAAATCTCCCTCAAGTGGATACGGATTTTTACCCATGTCCCAAGGTTTGACGCCATAGATTATTTCTGGATAAGACACAACATCCTTACTCATCGGCCATTGCCATTTCCACCCGAAGGTCACCTTACCGTTGTCATTTTTTAAAAAAATTTTTTCTTCGTACGGGCCTGGGGCAGCATGGACCTTATTCCATACATTATTTAAAATCGTATAGCCTGGGGGAAGCCCATTGTCGGTGATTTTTCCGTAATCATCCCCTACCTCTATATAGGTGGGAACGGTAGCTTGTTGCTGCGATAAACCGCACTCAGCCAACAAAAGAGTTAAGAGCATAATAAACAATAATCCGTAAAAATATTTTTTCTTCATTCGAATCACCCTTTCAGTAAGTTATAAATATTCCAGATTAATAATCCTCCTAATAATATACTGCATCACGTTGCCCATATAAAGTGTGAACATTTTCACCCCGAAAATTCGAAAGGATGACAAGAGTTCGCACTTTCAATTAAAAGAAATTTAAAAACGAATTAAATTTCATTTGGCAGTTGATTAATAAGGCCTTTTTGCTCTATCATGGAAGAGAACCTTTATATGAAACAAACAGCGTTCCTGTTTGCAATGGAAAAATAAATTGGGCGGATATTGGCTACTTTACGATAGGAGATAACATGAACAGTTTATTTATCAACATTTTAATCAAGTTTTTCTTTCTTTTGACTCCCTTTTTTCTGCTTTCCACTTTTCTTTCGATGACCCGGGCTATGGAAATACCGGAAAAAAAGAAATTAGCCGTTAAAGTAACTTTTTCGGTTATTGTAATTTGTATCATTTTATTTCTTACTGGCGACGTAATCTTTTCATTGTTTGGAATTACCCTAAATTCATTCCGGATTGGCACCGGAATTTTGCTGATGTTGTCAGCCATTGCCCTGGTACAAGGAACCGATAAAATTCCAACCAAAGATTCCAATGAAGACATTTCCGTTGTTCCGCTGGCAATCCCGGTTACAGTCGGACCGGCTACCACCGGCGCTTTATTGGTAATGGGCGTAGAGTTGCAACATATGTGGGAACGGGTTATTGGGATTAGTGCCCTTTGCCTGGCAATCATCGCTGTTGGCGCGTTATTGTATCTCAGCGGCGAAATCGAAAAACTTATTAAAAAGCAAGGGTTGACCATTATGTGTAAGATTACGGGCTTGGTATTGGCGGCGCTCTCGGCAGAGATGATCATGAGCGGTGTGCTGGGGTTTTTGGAAAAGAAATGATTTTCACCCCCACTTTTATCCAAGATTATTCCGCGTTTTTTCCACTGAACATCGTATTTTTTAACTGCAACGAGTTCGATTCTCCTGAAAAACGATCATTTTTATTTCTTTCGTTTATTCCCTCTATAACTCAAAATATCGCCCGGCTGGCAATTGAAGACCTTATATACTGCTCGTTGAAAATGAGGATAACTGGATCTATCCAATCAACCGCTAGGATGAAATCATTTACACCCAGGGACTGCTGGATGGGATGTTATTTGGCTATTGGGTAGCTTTAGCTGGACGGGGAGTAGAGAAATTGTGGTGTAGATTTATAG
>JAEZKW010000246.1 GCA_023415375.1 Bacillota bacterium | reverse complement strand
GTGACGCCAGTTTCAATGCGCGCGGCAATAACAGTGGTTGCTTCAGTTCCTATTTTGCTTGTTTATCCGTTTTTGCAGAAGTATTTTGTTAAGGGTGTTACCATCGGCTCGGTTAAGGGCTGAGCGTTGGGGCTGTCCCAAAAGTAAATTCAGTGCGTTTACGTGCATTTATGCACGTAGGCGCACGCATGATAAAGAAATACAATATATTGAAATTAACATATTCAATGAAGCTATATTTGGAATTACGGTGTAATTCCTTAAAAAACGCTTTGCGTTTTTAATTGTATTTCTTATTGATTTTAAGTTGCTTTTTAGACAGCTGCAATATGAAAAAGTGGTGGGGCGGTGAATACGTGGCTTGTCATACCACTTTTATAATTTATTGATTAGTTATTTGACAAGGAGAGAGATTATGCCACAGGGAGCGTTTTATACGGGGAAATATCCAAATTTGTTTGCGGAGCTCGGTATCTCACAAGATAAAATCGATCAGAAAATTGAGGATACTTTCCAGCAAATGTTCTTTGACACGGAAGAGAAAATTTATTTTGAAGTAGGCAATGACGGCAATGCCGGCACCAATATGGGCTATATGTTGGATACGGGGAATAGCGACGCCCGTACCGAGGGTATGAGCTATGGAATGATGATGGCTGTACAAATGGATCGCAAAGATATCTTTGATAAGTTGTGGCTGTTTTCTAAAACCTATATGTATCAAAGTAGCGGCAAATACCAGGGCTATTATGCCTGGTCGGTTGGGGCTGACGGGACAAAAAACGCCGAGGGCCCGGCGCCGGACGGGGAAGAATATTTTGCCATGGCTCTCTTTTTTGCCAGTAAAAGATGGGGTGACGGTGAGCAGCCTTTCGACTACAGTGTACAGGCAAGGGATATATTGCGCCATTGTATTCACCAATCGGAACTTGTTGAAGGCGGGGAGCCGATGTGGGACAGTTCCAATCACTATATCAAATTTGTACCGGAAAGTCCATTTTCAGACCCTTCCTACCATCTGCCACACTTTTATGAGCTTTTTGCTTTGATGGCCGATGAACAGGATCGGCCTTTTTGGCAAAAAGCTGCCGAAGCAAGCCGTAGATACCTGCATATTTCTTGCGACAAGGATACCGGGATGGCACCCGAATATGCGGAGTTTGACGGTACTCCAAAAAAATTATTCCGCGATTATCAATTCTATTCGGATGCCTATCGTGTTGCCATGAATATCGGCTTGGACGCCGCATGGTTTGGTAAGGATGACTCTCTAGGGGAGATTGTGGATAAGCTTCAAGCTTATTTTAGTAAAGGAACAATTTTGGGAGAATATTACGCTTACACCATCAAGGGGGAACCTTTTGGCGAGCCCGCCATGCATCCCGTGGCCATCATTGCAACAAATGCCGCTGGATCGCTCGCTGCCAGGGGAAAATATCGACTTCAGTGGGTCAAGGATTTCTGGGAGCTTCCCCTAAGAAAGGGAGTTCGCAGATACTACGATAACTGCCTCTACTTCTTCTGTCTGTTAATGCTGGCGGGAGAATATAAGATTTATTGAAAATAGAATGATTCATTGCAACCTCTTAAGGGTGAAGTTGAAAAATGGTGATATCAGAGATGACAAAAGAAGGTTACTATGTGCTTTGTTATACTAGAATGCCACAAGAAGAGTTGATTTATGCGCCAAAACTGGCATACAGTATGCATCTTGCATTCAGTGGAGATGGAGTTCATTTCCAACCTTTGAACCATAATTCCGGAGTTTTGTTTGCTAAGGCAACTGAAAACGATAATTTGACTCTTAACGCCAAGAGTCTAAAAAATCCATATATTTTCTATAGGACCGATGGCACATTTGGCGTTATCGCTATACGTACCGAGTCCGATGGGGACAAAGACGCGCAGAGTAAAGGCCGGGTTATTCTATTTACTTCCCCAGATCTTCTGAAGTATAAGGAAATTGGGCTGATTGATCTTAAGGGAGATACTTATGTAAAAGATGTGACCTGCCAGTATGATGACAAAAAGAAATCCTATGTAATCTGCTGGAGTGACGAGAATGGAAATTATTATAAGAACTTTATCGATGATATCATGAGCCTATCCGCTGCTTCAGCACCGGAAAAAGCTGAAGCTTTTGCTTTAGCCCCTGTGACCACAGATATTGAGGGAATCATACCTAGGAACATGATTCGTGTATCTCAGGAAGTGTCGCGCCGGCTTGTCTGCAAGCTTACGGTTCCAAACAATGTAAGAATTGAGGTTCCCAAAAGTGTGACCGTTACATCGGAGGAGGACTTGAAAGCTGTAAGAGCGACTGCAATTTTTAGTGACGGAACAACATCTTTGAAGACTATAGATTGGGACAGTTCGGAAATCGATTGGAATACACCAGGCTCTTATTACATAACGGGTACCGTCCACCAGGATCATTATCCCTTCCCGATTGCTATCGACCGTGCGGATCCTTGTATTGCCAAATGGAATGGCAAGTACTATTTTATTGCTACCAATGATGCTGACGGCAATCATACTTTATATATGAGGGAAGCGGATACTATTCCAAGCCTGGTAGACGCCGAGGAAGTATTGTTACTTGATTCCAGTACGTATGAGGATATTGGCGGACTGCTTTGGGCACCGGAATTCCACATTATCGAAGATGACCTTTATATCTTTCATGCGGCGACACCGGGAGAATTTTACTATGAAGAATCCCATGTTATGAAGTTACGAAGAGGCGGTAATCCGATATGTGCGGCGGACTGGTCAAGACCTCGACGGGTGGTAAAGAAAGATGGTAGTTATTTATGTGAAGCGGGGAAAACAATCTCCCTCGATATGACGAACTTTGAATGGGACGGGCAATATTACGTTGCTTGGTCAGAGCGTCAGTTCCTGCCTGTGGATCTGGGCGCCTGGATTTATATTGCCAAAGTTGATCCGGGGGAACCATGGAAACTTATAACCGATCCGGTGCCGCTATCCAAGCCCGATTATGGCTGGTCCAATAACCATATTTTTGTGGAAGAAGGTCCCTTTGCTCTGATTAAAGGAGAAAAGTTATTTTTAACCTTTGCCGGTGCATTGATTGACGCTACCTATGTTGTTGGATTGCTCACTGCAGACAAAGGCGCGGATTTATTAAACCCTGAAAACTGGACCAAGTGGAATTATCCACTCTTAACATCCCGAAGTGTACCCGGTGAATACGGTCCCGGCCATAATTCCTTTGTGACAGATGATGACGGAATTATATGGAACGCGTATCATGCGCGACCTGGGATTGATGCACCCCGCTCTTCCGGCATACGCCGGGTTCATTTTGACATTGACGGATATCCGGTGCTGGATTTAACGGAGGATAAAGACTTAAATCAGGAATTGGCAAAAGTTTCTATCGAAGTGGTTCTAAATAAATAGTGAACGGAGGTCAATACTCATCCAGAAAATTAAAGTGCCAGCAACGGCGTGCGAAGAATCAAACGGCTTGAAGTTTTCCGGGAATTGGAATTTTTGTGTGGCTACAGGAAGGCTTGGGCTTGCGCTGCAAAGGGAGTACTTGGATCATCTTTCGATTGTTCAGAATGAAATAGGGTTTCAATATATAAGGGGAGCAGCAAACAGATAATTAGTAGCAGACAAGTAACTGGAGGGGAGAGTCGAAGCCGTAAAATCGACTCACCTCATCAGCGACCTGATCGGCATGAGTTCATTGGCTGCTATGCCCGATAGTTCACGAAATTTATGGGAGATTCCACTAACTCTTCGCGCCAAATTGTTCCAATAGCAGGGCCTAATCACACATGTCTTTTGGACCCGACATAAAATGAATCAGTTTGAAACGGGAGGTTTGAATATGAAAGAGATTTTACTTACCGGATGCCGTCGCTGAACATGGCGCGCGAGAATATGTTTTGGCTGCGGATTTTTCGTGATCATAGCCAGCTCTTTTCCGATACTTTGGCGCCTAGCCAAACAAATTTAATTGGACAGGCAAAACAATATTATCAAATTTTTGACCGGTTACTGGGGGCAGCCGGTGATACCTCGGGAATGGTCCTCCTTCAATAAACTTGGGAATAAAGCGATGGAACTCAAAGGATTAATGCGGGATAATCCATGTATGGTTCCGTCTTTGGTATATACGACTAGGGAGAGCGCGGACTTAACTCAGGAATTTAGGGCGTCCCTTGAAAATTACC
>JAEZKW010000202.1 GCA_023415375.1 Bacillota bacterium | reverse complement strand
CTATCGGTATTCCGGGAGAATTGTATCTGGGTGGAGCGGGACTGGCCCGGGGATATTTAGCCAATCCGGAGCTGACCGCGGCTAAATTTGTTTATGCGCCTGGTATTGAGGGTCGCTTGTACCGGACCGGCGACCTGGTAAAATGGACCGCTAACGGTAATTTACAATTTATTGAAAGAATTGATAATCAAGTCAAGATTCGCGGCTTTCGCATCGAGCTTTACGAGATTGAATTCCAATTATTAAATCACCCGGCTGTTACGGAAACAGTGGTTGTAGCCGGCGAAGACGGGGCTAAGAATAAATATTTATGCGCTTATGTTGTTTCAGCCCAAAAGCCTGCTATAGCGGATTTGAAAGGATTTTTAGCCAAGAATCTTCCCGATTACATGATACCGTCCCATTTTGTATTTTTAGATAAATTGCCGCTGACCCCGAACGGGAAAATCGATAAGAAAGCTTTACCTGCTCCGGCTAGTGAACCGAAAGTTAGTTTCTTGCCGCCTGAAAATGAAGTGGAAGAAAAATTGGTATCCTACTGGCAAGAGGTATTAGGAAATACCCAAATAGGGACGATGGATAACTTTTTCGAAATCGGCGGCGATTCGCTGGCTATTATCAGAATTTTGACCATGAGCTATAACGAGCAATGGGACCTTACCGTTCAAGATTTTTACCGGGATAATAACATCAAAGACCTGGCCGCACTGATCATCTCCCGCAGGCAGGACGCTAAATCAGCTGGGGAAATACAGGAAAGTTACGATATTTTTGAATCGAAAATTGAACTTCTGCATGGGCAATTGGTTGCCCCTGTCAATCTGGCCACTCCCAGAATGGTGCGCAACATATTTTTAACGGGCGCCACCGGTTTTCTCGGTAGTCATATCCTTTCCGAATTATTGCAGCAAACCGACATCCGTATTTATACTTTAGTCCGTGGTGTAAATACGGAAAGCGCCAAATCCCGTTTATATGAAATCATAAAGTTCTATTTTCCTCAAATTCATCAATGGACTTTAAACCAGATGGTTGTGGTGATTAATGGTGACATTACTTCAGAGAAGTTTGGATTGCCGGAAGAGGAATATTGGGAACTCCAGCAGAAGATCGACACCGTGGTTCATACAGCTGCTCTGGTTAAACATTATGGCGATCATGAAGATTTCCGGCGAATCAATATTCTGGGAGTCCAAAATATCCTTCAGTTTAGTACGGGTAAATCTTTATTCCACATATCAACCACCAGTGTCGCCGGAGATTATGCTGAGCAAGAGCAGGAAAATTTATGTTTTAACGAAGACAGTCTGGATATCGGCCAGAACCATGGCGGAAATTGTTATGTAGAAAGCAAATCCGAGGCCGAAAAAATAATTACCCGGCATATCGGGGACGGTTTAAAGGCTACCATCATCAGGGTTGGTAATCTTACCGGCAGGTATACGGATGGCTTCTTTCAAATGAATATTCAGGACAATAAATTTTACCAAATTTTTAAATCCGTAATTGAGCTTTCAACCATCCCTAGATCGCTTGCTAAAAAAGACGTTGAGTTTACTCCGGTGGATTTGTGCAGCAGGGCGATAGTAAAACTTCTTATGGTGGAAGAAAGCAGCGGTAAGACATTTCATCTGATGAATCACCATTTTATTAAAATAAAAAATTTAACAAGAATGCTGTTTGAAATGGGTTATAAAGTCGATATTGTTAGCGATGCTAGTTTTTACAAATATCTTCAGGATCGGTTGTCTCACAAAAATAATACGGATACCCTAGTAGGTCTAGTGCCTGATCTAAAAAAGGGTAAGTTAAATTACAATACTTCAGTCAAGGTTGATTCCCGGTTTTCGATTGCAGCCTTAAAACAGTTGAATTTTGAGTGGTCTCCAGTGGATGAGGTTTATATCAAGAAAGTTCTTGCTTATATGCAATCCGTGGGATTTGTTAAGAAGTTGCCGAAAGGTTTACAAAAAGAACTATGAATTAAATATACGGAGGGAGGTCAATATGGACGGACATATTCGAATTTTGATTATTGAAGATGAACCATCATGGCAGAATTTAATTACACGTCAATTAAATTTAGATCCTGAGTTTTTGGTGGTCGGCATTGCCGAAAGTGTCGAACAAGCAATTCAATTGGGAAGAATCTTGGAGTATGAATTTGCAATCATTGATTTGCAATTGGATCGAACCGCTGAAGATGGTTTTGCTGTGTATAACGTTCTAAAAAAGGAACGGGATTTTCAGGCGATTTTTTTAACCAACAATGAAAATCCCAATACAATGTATGATGCTTTTTTACAGGGGGGTTACTCTTATATCCCCAAAACCTATTTAAATGTACTACCGCAAACCATCCGATATTTCTATGAAAATCCGGTACCCAATATGATGATGAAAACAATTCAAGACCGGGTTAAAGAGTTTCGTCTGGTGGACCTGACCAGCGCTGAAAAAAATGTTTTTAGTTTGCTAAACCAAGGATTCAAGCCTGGTGACATATCAATTCGGCTAAACATCTCGGTATATACAGTCCGTTCTCATATTAAAAATGTGCTTAAAAAATTGGAAACCAACAATTATCAGGATGCCCTAAAAAAGCTTTTTCCCGATTAAACAGGGGCTTGAAACTTGCAACAACTAAGAAAAAATCAGCATCTTAATGAATTAAGCTGCTGATTTTTTCTATTTTATGCATTTGAAGCAATTATTTTCAGGGGCTGATTCTTTAAATCGTCTTTTCGAAAAAAATTAGGTATTTTTTATACCTAATTTATGACTGAGATATGAAATTTAGTAATATTTTTAATTATTAACAACTGATTATAAATCAGTTATAATTAGCTTAATGACAAAAATGTAAAATTCTTACACTAATTTGTAAAATTAAGCGAGGTGGGTGATAATATGATACAGATGACGAATATCAATATTACACAAGAAAACGGTATCTATCAATTGTCAAATGTTTTACAGGAATTAAGAATTTTAAGGGACCTAGCTACAGATGAAAATTTGAAGAGAGATTACGAGATTTATATTCGAGATATTCAGCGGTTTTTAAAAAAATCTTCCCAAAAAATTATGTCATTGGAAGAGATCCAAGTTTATATTGATGATTATCAAGAAGTAATTCAAAAGGCAAGAGCTGATGAAATGGAATAAGATAACCAGAGCGACTCAATATTGCTTTGAAAAGTAATCTGTTTTTTACTGGAAAACGAAAAACATTCTACGGAGATTTTTAAAAATTTATAGAATTTAGTGAAAAAGAGGATTCATCAATACCGTAAATGAAGGAAAAGAGTAAAGAAGGTCAGATTATGAGAAAATGGAGCGTTTTATTTCTAACTGTCTTGTTAATATTGATGACCGGCGCTGTTGCTTTCGGTGACGGCAGAGATATTCCCCTGGTTGCACCAAAGTTGGAGCCGGGTGTTGATTTATTGACTGCTTTCAAAATGCGGCAATCGACCCGGGCGTTTACTGTCAAAGATGTTACCTTGAGGAGCGAATCAACTTTGCTAATGCTACGGCCGGATGTTTTGGAGAAAATGTTTACTTGATGGCCGGGGCTTTAAAGTTAGGCACTCGTTTGGTAGCAGGAATTAAGAAGAAGGAGATTATTGCAGGATTGAATCTATCCAAAGATGAAGTGCCGTTATTTGTAATGCCTTTGGGCTATCCGAAAGATTGACAGTGGCAGTTTTGGCATTATTGAGCTTCAAAGCGCTTGTTTTAAAGGAACCTTTAAACACCAAGTATGCAATCCGGCGACTAGGAATGTATAGTTTTGGTCTTAAAGTTTTCTTTTAAGACAGCGCTTTTTTTATTGTCAATACTCAATATGGAATTGGATTTCTCATGGAGGTCCCGGTCCAAAGGGAAATAACGAATTACTTATACAGAATTCAAGCCCATTTTGTTAGCTTGAATAAATGAAACAATAATCATAAAATGGAAATGGATCAATTTTGATAGGAGGCTGTCTATGAATAAAGTGAAATTAGGGGTTTTAGGTGTTTCTCATTTATTTGTTACCAAAGTCTTACCGTCGCTACTGAAATCGAACATGGTTGAAGTCTATGGGATTGCTTCCCGGGACGGCGGGAAAGCGCAGGAAGTTTCATCAAAGTATGAGATCCCGAATTTTTATTCTTCCTATGAGGAATTGTTACAGGACAAATCTATCGAAATGGTTTACATACCATTACCAAACCATATTCACGCCGAATGGATTAAAAAATCGGCCGACTACGGAAAACATATAATCTGTGAAAAACCGATTGCACTCAATGCAGCAGAGGCTAAATCAGCCATCGATTATGCAGAGGCCAGAGGCGTCAAAATTATGGAAGCCTTTATGTATAAGTTTCATCCGCAATGGCAACGGGCATTGGAAGCGGTTCGATTCCAGGAAATCGGTAAAATTACGACGATTCACACTTTTTTCGGATATGACAATAAAGATCCCAGAAATATCCGCAATATGAAAGAAACCGGCGGAGGAGCCTTACTTGATATCGGGTGTTATGCCGTTTCCTTATCCCGCTTTTTGCTCCAGGCAGAACCCAAACGTGTTTTGGCGATAGCTGATATTGACCCCGCTTTCCAAACCGATATTGTGGCCAATTGTATCCTGGATTTTGGAACGATTAGGACCCTATTTACTGTCAGCACGCAGACCTTCCCTTCTCAAAGGGTGCTGGTTTATGGGACTGGGGGAACGATGAGCCTGGAGATTCCCTTTAATATGTACTCTGATGTACCGGCTCAAATAACCATTAAAACCGGGGTAAGCGCTCGGACTTTGGAGTGCGGTCCTGCGGATCAGTACATGTTGGAATTTGATGGATTCGCCGGGTCACTCCGTAACAGCACAGGAACTTCAATACCTCCGATGGATGCTATTGATAATATGAAGGTTCTGGACGCCCTTTTTAAATCGGCGGGGTCCGGCCAGTGGGCGAATGTAGAATAAAAATTCTACCAAATTTTGAAAATTTCTTATAAACGTGCAGGAGAAATAGGGATTTAATCGAAAATAATATAATAGATTTATTATTATTTATGTAAACACGTTTCGGACAGGTGCACCATGCAATTAATATCATTGAACAAAATTACTGACAATATGGTCCTCGCCAAAAACGTTTATGCCAGAGAAGGCAATGTGTTACTTGCCAAAGACGCGCCCTTAAAGCAGAATTATACAACGAAGCTGCTGGATTGGGGCGTGAATTCGGTTTATGTTCGAGATGCCCAGGGTGAGCATCTTGAGATCGATGAAGAACTATGTCAACAAGCTAAAGATTCTGTGTTTGTTTATCTTCATGAATTTTTAGCGGATGTCAATCATAATCAATTGCCTGAACCTATCCAGCAAAATGTAGAAACCATCGTAAAGCAACTGCTCGTGGATCGGAATATCTTATGGAATTTGGTTGAAATGAGGGCAATTAGTGAGGATATTTTCCGTCATTGCGTCAATGTTTGTATTTTATCGCTGATCATTGGGTCGTTTCGGGGTTACCCGAATGACCGCTTAACCGAATTGGCCACCGGGGCTATCCTGATTGATTTGGGTAAAATAACAGTCGCCCATGAATTTTTAGATGACCCCAAAATTTCTTTGACCCCGGAAAATATTGAAATTCAGGAACACACCAAACTGGGTTTTGAAAAGCTGAAACAATTAAAGGGCAATTACGAAAATGCTGCCCAAGTCGTCCTGCAACACCATGAAAAATATGATGGGACCGGCTTTCCTCAAGGGCTAAAAGGGGAACAAATTCATGAATTTGCCCGTATTGCCTCTATAGCCGACATTTTTCATTTTCAACACCGTAACATTCAAGATACCAGTCCAAGTCAAATTATTAGTGACAATAGCGGTACATTTTTTGACCCGGAACTCGCTCAACTATTTTCTAAGGAAGTTTTTCCCTTTGTTGGCTCCGGTTTACCGAGTCACTCGGAACCGTCTCCAACCGAGACTTCTCCAGAAGCTGCCGGGCAGCTCTTACCCGAAATTGATGAGGCCGACGTCAAGATTAAAAAACCTTCCGACGCCGAATACCGGCATGATTCCGGAACCAAACAGGAAAGTAATAACCCGTCTTTGTTATCGAAAATGTTTGGTCGTATCGGGAGTAAAGAACATCGCATTGATGAAACAGCCGATCTAGAACAAACGAAACTGGAACCGTCCAATGATATAGAGCAACTAGGGAAAAATAGGATAAATCCTTTTTTAAATGGATGGGAACAGGAGCATAAAATCGGTGTTTCATCGGATGCTACCGGCCGTATTCCCAAAGATAACGTCTTAGGAAACGATAAATTTGTTGTATATCCTGAATGGTGTGATCGCACAAAAGAAGATGCTTTAAAAATCATAATCAAGGCATTAACAAAAATAAGTATCGATTTGGTTTCCAAATCAGTCATTGAAACGACTCAAAAGACCATTGAGCAGGTCTTGAATGATAATAATGTCATTCGTAATTTAGTGACGATTCAAGCTTTGGATGAAAATATTTTTGTACATTGCGTTACTGTAGGACTTTTGTCCGTCATGACCGGGGTCTCTTTGGGTTATACTCCAGAGCAATTGGATGAGCTCGCAACAGGTTCACTCCTTGTTGATATCGGAAAAGTAGAAATATCACGAAGGTATAATGTAGATGCCCGTTGGCTCGGAACAATTGAGTATAAGGCAATTATGCCTGAACACACTCAATTCGGTTTTGAAGAACTATGGAAAATGAAACCGAATACCGGTACTCCATATATTGCTTTGCAGCATCATGAAAGATATGATGGTTCCGGTTACCCAGTGGGATTAAGCGGCGAACAAATCAATGAACTGGCCAGGATAGTAGCACTCGCGGATGTTTATGATTCCTTGATCCGTGAAGGAATGAACGGTCAGAAACTTTTGCCTCATGAAGTAATCGAATATATCCGCGATTTTAGCGGTTCCTATTTTGATCCTGAAATTTGTCAGGTATTTTTACAAAACATGATCCCCTTTTTAGTCGGTTCCAATGTATTGCTCAACACCGGTGAAAAAGCAACCGTAATCCGGATCAATAAGGATTTACTAGCAAGGCCACTGATACGAGTGATATTTGACAAAGATGGCAACAAGCTAGCAACGCCGATCGCTAAAGATTTAGCGACCGACTTGACCTTATTTATCGTCGGTGCTTTGAAGGATGATGAATTTTAATACACAGGGCAAAAAAGCTGTAATTTAAATGTTTTTGATATTGGATTCCAAGCTGTTTAGACAGCTTCTTTTTTTTATATATCTAGGGGTTAGATTTTAATAATGCAGAGTTATTTTGATATCTGATATATTAAGTTGTAAATCAAGAAATGGGACACAGTCAAGCAAGAATAAGGAATTGAAATCGTTAACCAAAACTTAATCCATGAAGGTATTTTCAGCTCTAGAGGTTAAGATTAAATGGTGAGGAAACCGCATATGATTTTTTGTCAACGATGTCATTACTGAAAAAACAACAATTACCATTTTTTAACATGGTCATTAAAGGTAAAATTGATCATGTTGGTGAATGTTATCATGATACGAGTATGGTTTGGTGTTGTCCTAGATAGCCGGTTAGGGTCCATAAGGTTTCTTTCGAAAGCAAACTAAAAGTCATATACACATTGAATGATAATTAGAAAGGGGTCCAGAAGATGAATGTCATTGAAGTGATCAATGTAAAAAAAGACTATCCTTTAGGAAAGACGACTGTCCATGCACTGCGGGGTGTTGAATTAAAAGTCCCTGAAGGGGCTTTTCTATCCATTATTGGGCCATCCGGAAGCGGTAAAACTACGCTCTTAAATATTATCGGGTGTATCGATAACCCTACAACCGGGAGTGTAAAAATTCATCAAGAAGAGATTACCACACTCAGTGACAAACAAATTACCGATTTACGCCTTCACAAAATCGGTTTTATTTTTCAGACCTTTAATTTGATACCTGTTCTTAATGTCAGGGAGAATGTTGAATTTCCATTATTATTGATGAAAAAATTTAAAAAAGCTGAAATCGATGCCGGGGTTGAAACCCTTATTCGTAAAGTCGGTTTATTGGACTTTATTGAACATAAGCCGGCCGAGTTGTCTGGAGGGCAAAGGCAAAGGGTTGCAATAGCCAGAGCTTTGGTAACCAGCCCTGATATTGTACTTGCTGACGAACCCACTGCCAACTTGGATTCCGAGACCAGTGAATCAATATTAAAACTAATGCGGGACCTGAATGAAAACGATAAGACGACATTTATTTTTTCCACGCATGATCCGGATGTTTTGAAATACGCCCGTGATACTGTAAAGATAAAAGATGGCACTATTGTAGGACAGGGGTGAGGGACCGATGAGTTTAGCGTTTACAATTGCCTGGCGGAATCTCTGGCGGCATCGGGGTAAAAGTCTGATCATCGGTATTATTTTATTTTTCGGCGCTTTGTTGATGACAGTCGGTAACGGGCTTATTTCCGGCATGGAAAAGGGTCTTTCCGAAAATATCGTGAATCTCTTCACCGGCGATATTGTGGTCATTTCCAATGAACAGGAGAAAGATGATGTTTTATTTGAGATGATGGGCAAACCCTTAAAGGTCATCAAAAATTTTGATGAAGTTAGAAAGGTTTTGGATAAGGAACCCCTTATCCGAAGTTATTTACCTGCCACTGCCGGAATGGTTTTTGTTCTAAATCCAGGTTCTGATATGGGCAATATTATGCTACTGGGAGTGGACATCGAAAAATACTGTTCAATGTTTCCGGGTAGCATCAAAGTGACCGACGGCGGCCTTTTTAAGCCGGGTGAACGGGGCGTGCTCGTATCGGAAGAAGCCAGGAAACAGGCTTATGACTTCATGGATTTTTGGATTATCCCTGAGGGGGAGACATTAAACCGTAAAAAACTGCCAGTCGATTTAAGAAACTTAAAGGAGCTGGAGGTTTCCAATAACTTGGTGTTCATGGGAGCCAGTACTTCCAATTCAACCATGGATGTCCGGGTCCCGGTTAAAGGGATTATTAAATATAAGGCATTAAACAAGATATGGGGGAATTATTGTATTGTCGATATTGAGTCGTTCCGGGAAGCCCATAACTATGTAACCGGAGCGGAAAGTAAAGTAGAAATCCCCAAAGAGGAAAAGAATCTGCTGGAAAGTGAAAATCTGGATCAAATCTTTTCATCCGGGGATATCATTGAAAATAATGTTGTTACCAACAAAAGCATATCGATTGAGGATATTCAAGCCCAGACCGAGCGTAAAGTAACAAAATACAATCCTGATGCCGGCTCCTTTAATTTGGCTTTCATCAAATTGAAACCCGGAATATTACAAGCCATGGCTTTAAAAAATCTCAACCGGGAGTTCAAGCAGAAACATCTAAATGTCAGAGCTATCAGCTGGAAAAGTTCCGTGGGAACCATCGGCAGTATGGCGATGATGGTGAAGGCTTCATTAAATGCCTTTATCATGTTCATTTTCTTTGTGGCAATCATCGTAATCATGAATACCTTAAGTATGGCGGCGATTGAACGGGTATCCGAAATCGGAATGATGAGGGCTATCGGCGCCCGAAAAGGTTTCTTACGGAAAATGTTCATCTATGAAACTGGAACCCTCTCCTTTTTCTTTGGAGGCCTAGGGATTATTACCGGTATTATCGTGATTTATCTGTTGAAAGCAGCCGGAATATCAACTACGAATGAAATTCTTCAGTTGGTTTACGGTGGTGAACAATTAAATCCGGTATTTTCAGTCGGTGATTTCTTCCTTGGCATTATTGAATTAGGTATTGTTACCATTATTTCTGTTTTATATCCACTCCGGGTTGTCGGGAAAATTGTGCCGTTGGATGCAATCGGCAGGGATTGATCAGTTATTAGTTATGGGTCATTTTTATTGATTAATGAATATGGATATAAGTTATCAATCCAATTAGGTCTATTGATGGGGGTGTAACGATGGGGTTGCTTTTTCAATTAAGTTTAAGAAACCTTTTACGTCAAAAACGTAGGAACTTACTGTTAGGAATCGGTATTTCTTTCGGAATGATGATATTAGTGATCGCGAACTCTTTTTCTCACGGCATGGTTGATGTGTTAATTAATGATATCGTCGCTAACGCTTTTGGACACTTGGTTATCCAAAGTTCCATCGGGAATAGCTCCTATTATTCAATGATTCGTGATAAGGCGCGTATTATGGAGATTGTCCATGATAGTATTAAGAAAGAAGATCTGCGTTATGTTAGCGAGAGCTTAGGAGTTTTTGGGCAGGCTGTCGGTAACGGTGCATCGGATAATGTTGTGGTCGTAGGGGTATCCGTAAAAACCGAAGCCGAAAAAAAAGAATTCTTTAAGAATTTCTTTACTCTAGTGGAGGGAAATTTCGACGATTATTTTCGTAAAGATATCGAATACCCGATCATTATCTCCCAGGAGAAAGCGAAATCATTAAACGTTAAGCTGCATGATGACATTCGGGTGCGTCTCCCGATGGTCACCGGCCAGATCAATACCGCCAAACTCAATGTAATCGCCATTGCGAATGCTAATAATTCTTTTATGAACCTGATTCTTTTTATGGATGGCGACAAGGCGAAAAAGCTTATGGGTTATAAGCCTTGGGAATCAGCCGGTTTGCAATTGACATTAAATAATCCGGAAATCAATGCAAAGAAGTATGCTAATATTTTATACCCGAAATTGAAACCCGAGCTTATATCGATGGTTGGAAATATTCGTTATGGAGGACTCGCGCCGCAAGATTGCCGGCTATTGGCTTTTAAAAACGATGATCACTCTAAAAGGATATTGAATAAGTATATTCGGATTGTACAGGGCAATCCCAAGGACGGTTTTGCAAAAGATGGTGTTATGCTTTCGCAACAATTGGCGCAGAAATTACATTTAAATGTAGGTAACGAATTTCATTATCAATATCAAACCAAATTTATGGGAATGCATGATGAAACCTTCACCGTTAAGGCTATATACGCGCCTTCAAATGCGCGCTCTAAACTGGGCGATGATGTAGTTCTAATAAACGGGGAAAAGGTTTATGATTTTTATGGCAGGTATTTGCCTTTAAAGAATGATTGGCAATATATTGACGGGAGTGATTCTCTTTATCCCCTGATGGCAACGGAGTGGAAATTGTTGCCCCGGGCTAAGGACAGCGAATCATTGCAAAAAATCAATAAAGTAGAACGCAAAGTTCGGACAACGCAGCTTAAAATGAGTGTGGTTACAATGTATGAAGGAGCCAGCGACATTCTTAAGATTGAAGGCGTGCTTAACCTAATAACAATCATCGCTGTATTCGTATTATTCTTTATTATTTTGATTGGAGTCGTCAATACGTTACGAATGACGATTAAAGAACGAACCCGTGAAATCGGCACTACCCGAGCTATTGGGATGCAGAAGAAGGATGTTCGCAATGAGTTCATTTTAGAGACCTTGTTTTTAACCTTTTTTTCCTGCTTGGTAGGGATTATTGCCGGAATATTGGTGATGCAGGCCTTAAGCCTGATTACCTTTGACACTAACAGCGCTTTAAGTATGATCCTGAAAAACAAACATTTGTATTTTAAATTGGCTCCGGCCGGTATTATCGGCAATTTGATCTTAATCTTGGCGATTACCGGAATAACAGCCTATTTCCCGGCAAAACGCGCCGCTAATCTTTCAGCTGTCGAGGCATTAAGACATTTTGAGTAACCAAGCATCAAAGTTAGGAGTCAGAATCCAGGAGCCGGAATTATAGAGAATTTAAG
>JAEZKW010000175.1 GCA_023415375.1 Bacillota bacterium | reverse complement strand
CCCGTCAGTCCATCCTTCAATAGAATCAGGTTCAGCATTAAGCTTAAAAAGTAACTCATTACCATTATTTAAAAGCACCATTTCTCATCCTTTCCTGGAAATACTCCAATTTTATGCTTCATTATACTAAACTCCAATGTATTTTATAACCTGAAGAAGCCAAAATTTAAGGGCGTGGTTTATGGGTTCCGGTAAAACCTCTTTTAAATGGGAATATAGTAACTGCCGTGATGAACTTGTTAGATTTCGATTTTGGAATGATTCGGGGTTTGGTATTCGATATTGGAAAAAGAGAAGGTTAGCTAAAGAGCGTTTTTTTTATTATTTTTTTGGGGATTATATAATTCGGGGTGATGGATTGGCATCAGACGAAATCTTCGAACTAAAACAACATATTCAACAATTGCGGAAAGAATTGAATGAACTAATCGAAAACCGTAGATTAACTGATCCTGAAGTGGTAGGTGCTAGTCAAATTCTAGATGCTTTAATGGTGGAATACGAAAAGATATTAAAAAAGAAATAAACAAGGCATCAAGAGCTATGTTGAGTAATCAACGAGCTCTTTTTTATATGATAAAGAATTATATAGAGACATTTATGAAATTCAAAATTAATTATTAGCCATGATAGGGATATTCTATAAAGTTATAACCATAAAATATAATGAAGCTTTTATTATCCGATTGTAAATATTAAGCCACTTATCTACTTCCTCTGCCGCTTCTAAAATTTCCTTGTCAGTAACTCCTTTTGAATCCCATAGATACATTAACTTCTTTTTTGCCAATTCTAACTTCAAAGAAACAAAATTGTGGTCATACATATTACTTACCTCGTTCATGTTGTGAATTAAAATACATCGTTTTACTTACCTCGTTCATGTTGTGAATTAAAATACATCATAAATTTTAATATACTTTATACAGCTTGTCCAACATAGATTTTGCAGTTTTTTAAAGGATTTTAATGAAAACTAACGATTGACATAATTTTTTTGCATCTATTTTTAATAAATATAATATTTATTATAAAATTATAGAAAGTCAACGGATTATATTAACATGAACATGTAAACTATTCTAAATGTTTTCCACAACATTCAAAAAGGATGCCTAGCAGTAAGCATCCTTTTTAGGTTTTAGATTGGTCTGTCAGGGAGGAGAAAAATCGAATACCACAAAATTGAAGAAAAATTACCATATAAATTAAATAGAACGACGTTACACGAAAGAGTAAAATTGAGCCTCTAAATTTGGAGAACCTCTTAAAATTTTTTGAGGCTTAACATATCTTATGTTTATGAATGCATTAATGAATTATGTTAAATGAATTTTCTGAACATGGATAAAGCATCAAGCCAACCTACCTATACTCGATAAAAAATCGATTTCGCTAAAAAATAATTTATTTTGAGGCTTTCCAAAGTAAATGAAGCCTAGAAGGGTATAATATACTTAGTTTAGCAAACAATCTTGGAAAAAGTTGTTTCTTATGTTACAATAATATATTAAAAATAAGATAGTGTTATAGCGAATTAAATTCAAGGCGCCAAGGAGGGGCAATCATGCACTGTGTACAAGAAGTTACATCTCAAATATTTTGGGTAGGCGGTAGTGATCGGAGACTGGAAAAATTTGAAAACATGTTTCCCATACCGGGTGGCGTTGCATACAATTCTTATCTAATTATGGATCAAAAGACAGCACTCATGGACACGGTAGATAGCGCCATCAGTGCGTTGTTTCTGGAAAATATAACGCATGTTCTGAATGGACGCCAGCTCGATTATTTAGTGGTAAATCACGTGGAACCGGATCATTGCGCCAATATTGAAGAATTGGTCCGGCGGTATCCAGAGGTCAAAATTGTAGGAAATAAAAAAACCCACCAATTTATTGAACAGTTTTATCAATGCCCGCTAAAAAATAATTTTTTTGTTGTAGAGGAAGGCGATGAACTTAATCTAGGCCGGCATATCCTTAAATTCTATTTTGCACCTATGGTTCATTGGCCGGAAGTCATGTTCACTTATGAACAAACGGAAAAAATCCTGTTCTCTGCGGACGCCTTTGGTTCCTTTGGCGCTTTATCCGGAAACATATTTAATGACCAGAGTGATTTTGAAACCCTATATCTGGAGGATGCGCGGCGTTATTATACCAACATTGTCGGTAAATACGGTCTACAAGTTCAAGCCGCTCTGAAAAAATTCAATGGGGTGGACATACATATGATCTGCCCGTTACATGGGCCGGTGTGGCGCTCGAATTTACCTTATATTTTGGACAAGTATGACCATTGGAGTAAATATCTTCCCGAGAAAAACGGGGTTGTGCTTGTATATGCTTCAATGTACGGCAATACCGCAAATGTGATGAACTTGCTTGCATCCAAGCTATCCCAAAAAGGGGTTATGGACATGCGGATGTATGATGTATCAAAAACCCATCCTTCTTACATTATTGCCGACGCTTGGAAATACAGCCACCTTGTGTTCGGCTCTCCCACTTATAATATGGGTTTATACTTTGTGATGGAAGCCCTGCTCCGGGATATGGCCGGCTTACAATTGCAAAATCGTAAAGTAGCGCTGGTAGGTAATTATTCATGGGCTCCTTCCGCAGTGATCAAAGCAATGCGCGGTTTATTGGAAGGCATGAAAAATATGGAGCTCATTGGTCAGCCTTTCGAGATTAATTCTGCAATGAAACCTGGGCAAGAATCAACTTTGGACGAGCTTGCCGAGGCCATTTCCGCATCAGTCAAGAATTCGGGTAGCTGATCCCATTATTATAAAAAATTTGATATAAAAACATCACCGTTGAAACTGGGTTAAGTAGAGGTAGATCTTTAAGCAGGAGGATCTGCCTTTTTAATTTTATTTTGTTTGAGAAATTTGACCACCCATAAATATCTGGTGAATGAATGGCATAAAAGTCAGTGAAGTGGTAAAGGCAGTTTTAAAAATTTAATAAAGGACTTACCTATGAATTACTTAAGATACTCCAATTGCAATCCGCAAACGACCTCGTTTATATCGGATACTTGGGCCAAAACCAACTTGCTTTGCAGATCCGTGCAATGGCAAGGGTGAATCCGCATTGGGTTTAGTTCCTTAAAATAGAGTGGCACACCAGTTGTTCTGGGGTCGTCTTTTTTTAGGTTCAGAAGGTGAAAACCGCCAATGATATCAAGGACTCTTTTTTCCCCGCAAATTTCCCGGGCATATTCAACAATATTACAAATGCCCGAATGGGAGCATCCGGTAATAATAATTAATCCCTCCGGAGTTTTATAAACCAGAGCGGTATCGTCAAGTAAATAATCGGCTACCAGGGAACCCTCGACAAGAGTTTGACTAAGCTGTAGATTGTTCTCAAAGTCAAATTTTCTTGGGATTTCACCCAGGAAAACTAAATTTTCGGTCAGCCGGAGCGGTCCCCGTGTTAAGTTAATCTTGAAATTACGTTCAAGTATAGCTTGGGAGAGTAATATCCCAAACTCATTCCCGTCATCACGAAATTTAGGAAGAAGTGCTCCGGGATGAGCGATAAGGGTCGGACGGTTTTTAAGCGGAACTTGGTAAGAGAGATAATTTTGGAGCAAAGAGTTTAGCCCCCAGGTATGGTCACTATGTCCGTGGGATAGGACAAGGTAATCCAAATTCAGTAGGTCGATTTTTAAGAATGCCGCATTATTAAGAAACAAATCCGAGGTCCCAGTATCAAAAAGGATTTTTTTGCCATCTGCCTCAATGAAAAAACTCAAACCCCATTCTCCTTTTAAGTAGTCCCCGGCATTGTTATCGACCAGAACGGTTAAGCGCATGAAATGACTCCTCCCATCAATTCAATATTCATGAAGTAAAAAATAACCAATTTAGTTTATAAAGGCTAATGAATATATAGCCAAAATTCTATGGAAAATCATCGTTTCCTTCAATTTTTTCCTTTTAGATTTGAGTTTACGGAAGGATACAAAAATATAGTTGCATAGTACAACTGTTTTGTATTACAATAAATCAAGAGGTGGTTATATGGATCTCAAAAATAATGCCGATGTGTTACGGGAAATTGTTAGATTGCTTGAGAGAAAGCTGGGTATTCTTGATGATCTCCAATCATCCTGTTGTGGGGTGACATTCACTCAGTGCCACGCTATTGTGGAAATAGGCAGAGCTCAAAAGATCTCTTTAAATGATTTGGCCGATCTATTGGGTTTGGATAAAAGTACTATGAGCCGGACTATTAACAATCTAGTCCAAAACGACATGGTCACGAGGGAGATTGACCCTGATGACAGGCGGTATATAGCCATCCAGCTGACCGCAAAAGGCAGACAGTCTTTTGAGGAGATCGAAACGGGAATGGGCGAATATTTTGAGCAAATCTATCAATCCCTCCCCGAGAACAAAAGGGATCAAGTCATTGAAAGCTTACAGCTATTAGTCCGGGCCATATCAGATAACGACTGCTGTAAAAAGTGTTGACTGTAAACGGGTGGGTGTGAACATTTTTTGTGCCAGGTAAATAAATCCTAGGAACAAAATAGAATGTAAAGGGGAGTGAAAATATGACAGATGCTAAAAAGGTTCAATCAAAACCATCTTGTTGCAGTGCTCAAAATGTAAGTGATATTGGGGTATGTAGATGTACCCAATCACCTTCGGCCGGAGGAAAAACCGATCAATGGATAGTAGGCCAAATTAATACCTCAATAGGACCCATTCCGCAAGTTAAGACCCATTTATCGTGGACAGACAAGTTCGGAAGCTGGAAATGCCGCCTGGATATTGGGAGAATGGGCTATAAAGTTGCGCCCGGACTATATGGGGTGGGTGTGCCGGATAGCACATCGCCTGTTTTAGTTTCAGCCAATTATAAAATGAGTTTCGACCGGCTACGACAAGAATTGGAGGGTTTCAATCTCTGGATCCTGGTACTTGATACAAAAGGGATTAATGTTTGGTGCGCGGCCGGAAAAGGAACCTTCGGAACCCAGGAATTAATCAACCGGATTACCCGGGCAAGGCTCGGAGAAATAGTAACTCACCGCCAATTAATTGTGCCTCAGCTCGGAGCGCCTGGGATTTGTGCTCATGAAGTATTCAAGATGACCGGTTTTCGAATTCAATATGGACCGGTTAGAGCTTCTGATATTCCAGAATATTTGAGAGCAGGGATGCAAGCAACTGCTCAAATGCGTGAGGTCCGTTTTGGACTGATGGATCGCCTGGTTTTAACACCGATTGAGATAGTAGGCGCTTTTAAACCGGCTCTCGTAATTTTGGGGTTATTGGCCCTCATCAATATTATTTTCCATGGTTCCCTTTCGATTTATCAATTCTTGGGCCGGACAATGCTGGATTTTTTGCCTTTTCTAGGGGTTATCTTCACTGGCGCGGTTTTGGTTCCAGTGTTTTTACCGGTGATTCCCGGCCGCGCCCTGGCCTTGAAAGGATGGTTGTTTGGACTGCTATGGGCCGGGATCTATCTGAAGTTTCTGGCACCCGACGGTAATTGGCTGCATATTGCGACTTACCTTTTACTTTTGCCTCCGTTGGTTTCTTTTTTGGCGATGAATTTTACGGGATCAACGACTTACACTTCCCTCTCCGGAGTGGTCAAAGAAATGAGAATCGCCATACCGGCTCAAATTATTTCGGTTGGACTCGGAATTTTATGCATGGTTGGTCGGTTATTTGCTTAATTCATATTACTCTAGGGTTAGGGTCTATTTTTTTGATGAAAGAGGGATGAAGATGAAACAACGATATTTAAAAAATGTAGTTACTTTAGAGTTGGATTGTGAAAAATGCATCGGTTGCGGAATGTGCCAGGAAGTTTGTCCCCATCATGTTTTTAAAATGGAGAGTGAAAAAGCTCACATTCGAAACCGGGATGGATGTATGGAATGCGGAGCCTGTGCCCGCAATTGTCCGGCCGGGGCAATTACTGTTAGGGCGGGTGTGGGATGCGCGACTGCTATCGTAATGGGTAAACTGCGTGGTTCCGCCCCGTGCTGTGGAGATTCAGATGACCAAAGCACGCCATGCTGCGGTTAGGTTATGGACTTACTCATTATTTGTTTGATATAGCAAAAAATTAACCATTAGAGTTGTTTTTGGTTCATAGATGTAGAATGATGAAAGGATGAGAAATGATGAATAGAACAGAAATTGCTATACAGAAGTTTCTGGATGGGTATAATTGTGCTCAAGCTGTAAGTTATTCGTTTTGTGATGATATGAATTTTGATAAAGATATGGCACTTAAATTGACGTCTGGCTTTGGAGCCGGTATGGGGCGAAAAGAAGAAGTTTGTGGTGCGGTATCGGGTGGAATCATGGTTTTAGGTATGAAATATGGCAGAGGAGAAAATCAAGACCGCGCCTTAATGGAACAAACATATCAGAAGACCCGTGAATTAATGGATAAGTTTATTGAGATACACGGTACTTATATTTGCCGGGGGTTGCTTGATGGCTGTGAATTGATAACCCCGGAAGGGCAAAAGGAATTTCAAGAAAAAGATTTAAAAAACAAAGTTTGTAAGCACTGCGTTGGTAGTGTAGTGGAGATCATTGAAGACATGATTTAATAAAGCACCAGAATTAAAATAGAACTCGCAAAATCTGATTGGAGCCGTGAAGCAGGGACCTATTTGTCTAGAAATTTAGCATAGCATCTGTAAGATGGGAATGTTTAATCATGAATGATTATATAAGTATACATTTACTGCTTTATCCGATGAGTTCTCAATCAGGCTATTGTTTTCTGGATGTGGTCTAACCCAAGAAGATATATTATCAAATAATTTGAGTAAAATCAAAACTAGTGGAGATTCCTTTTTTTTCCGGTACTTGCAATGACTTCTTAATATGGACTTAATAATTATCGATTAATATTAGCTACACAGATTGAACTGTTTGCCATACCTTAGTTTGAAGTGGATATTTGTCCTGCAAGCAGTAGGATATATAATGATTTTACAGAAGAGAGCGAAATAATGCGAAATATATTAATAATCGGCGGGAGTGATGCCGGGATTAGCGCCGCTTTACGAATTCGGGAATTAAACCCGGAAATCATTCCGACGATGATAGTTGCTGATAGTTTCCCAAATTTCAGCATCTGTGGGTTGCCCTATTATATTAGCCAGGAAGTAACTCGTTGGGAGAATTTGGCCCATCGAACGAGGCAAGATATTGAAAATGGCGGAATCAATTTGTTACTTGAACACACCGCTCAAGTGATTAATCCTGGAAAAAAGCAGGTACAAGTTGTTGATAAAGCAGGTACCATTAAAACGCTAGATTATGACAAACTCATAATCGGAACCGGGGCAGTATCTTGGAAACCCCAAATATCAGGAATCGATAATCCCGGAGTTTTCTTTTTACGGTGGATGCCTGATTGTTTTCAGATTGACGAGTTTTTAAATACGCGTAAACCTAAGACAACGGCGATTATTATCGGTGCTGGATATATCGGCATGGAAATGGCGGAAGGCTTAACCAAACGAGGAGTGAAAGTAAATGTCGTTGAATTTGCTGAATCGGTCATGCCGTCCGTTGACATTGATTTCGGCCGGAAGATTCAGGAGATGCTTGCCCAGCATGGAATCACTGTTACCAATAATATAGCGATTGAATCCATCGAAAAAATTGATAACCAACTCATTGTCAAAGGAACGAATAATTATGAATTGGCAACTGATATGGTGTTAGTGGCGGTCGGAAGCGTGCCAAATACGGAACTTGGGCAATCCATCGGAATTAACGCCGGAATTAAAGGCGCGTTTAAAGTGAATTTAAAGATGGAAACCAATATTCCCGATATTTATGCGGCTGGTGATTGCGTGGAAACCTGGCATCGAATTTTAAAGAGGTATACTTATCTTCCACTGGGAACTATCGCTCATAAACAAGGTAGAATTGCCGGTGAAAATGCGGTAGGGGGAAATAAAGAATTCGCCGGGACTTTAGGCACCCAATCGGTAAAAATTTTTGATAAAGTGGTGGCTAGGACCGGTTTAAGTGAAAATGAAGCAATAAAGACCGGATTTAAGCCGGTGAGCGCAGATTTTGAAACTTGGGATCATAAAGTATATTACCCTCCGGCAGAAAAACTATATATCCGGGTAACGGCAGATAAAGAAACCAAAAAGATTTTAGGAGCGCAAATACTGGGGGCTTATAAGACGGAAGTATCGAAACGGATCGACATCTTTGCCACTGCAATATTTCATGAAATTACAATCGATGAATTTAGTGATTATGATTTGAGCTATACGCCGCCATTAAGTAGCCCGTGGGACCCAGTTCAGATGGCGATACAAAATCTCGGGAAAAAGTTGCATCAACTTTGAGTTGAGCTTTCGGCAACCAAGAAATTGAAACGGATATTGCTAATTGAAATAGCGTTTAATAGCAAACAGAAAACTTAGCCTTAGGACCATGTACTTTTGCCTATATGGCTCCGATGCTTGGCTTGGCATCCCGATTGGCAGCTACCGATTTGCCTTATGCTATTGCCTTAATGTTGACTTTTGGGTTAGGTCATTATCTGGTTATTGTATTTGCCGGTACAATGACTGAACGGGTGCAACAATACCTAAATTGGACTGAAAAAAGTAAAGCAACGCGCGTACGGACGACTCATCCCTGATTTTAGGGATGTTTTTTATTTAACTAATCACAGTTTCGGGCCTTTTGTTTTAACCATTGCTGCAATTTGGCCAAATCAACAGTGGATTGAGGCAATTGCCGAATATGGTCAAACACCAGGCAATGAATAAATTTCATTTTTCCTTTCGGAGAAAGAGAATAATAAACCCATTGGGCTTGTTTACGATCAGTAACAATTCCAGCATTTTTTAAATAGGATAAGTGACGGGATGCTTTTGTCTGGGGTATCGCCAAAACTTCCATGATATCGCAAACACAAAGTTCCCTTTCATACAATAAGTTGATGATACGCAACCTGGTTTCATCAGAAAGAGACTTTAAAATGTTTAATATGTTTTTCATCGATTGACCTCATTTTGAAAAAGTAGTATATTCGTATTAGCAAATATACGCATATACACATATATTGTAATGCATTTATGGTTAACTTTGCAAGGCGAATCTAAAAGGGAGGCTGTACTGATGTCGGAAAGTGTAACTAAAAAGCTGTCATTTCTTGATCGTTATTTAACCCTATGGATTTTTGTCGGGATGCTCACTGGAGTATTACTAGGAGTTATCATTCCCGGAGTCGAAAAATTCATAAATCAATTCCAAGTTAGCACTACCAATATTCCCATTGCAATTGGCTTAATCTTAATGATGTATCCGCCGCTTGCCAAGGTGAAATATGAAGAACTCGGCGATGTGTTCCGCAATTGGAAGGTTTTAGGCCTTTCCCTGGTACAAAATTGGATCGTCGGACCGATTTTAATGTTCTTTTTAGCTATTATCTTTTTAGGGCATTATCCAGACTACATGGTTGGCCTGATAATGATCGGCCTAGCACGATGCATTGCTATGGTCATTGTTTGGAATGAGTTGGCTAAAGGTGATACGGAATATGCTGCTGGTTTAGTAGCTTTTAATAGCATTTTTCAAGTTCTTTTTTATAGCGTATATGCTTGGTTGTTTATTACAGTGTTACCGCCGTTGTTTGGTTTTAAAGGCAGTGTCGTTCAAATTGGCATTGGGCAAATTGCCGAAAGTGTTTTCGTTTATTTAGGGATTCCTTTTATAGCTGGAATGATAACCCGTTTTTCCCTTATCAAAGCGAAAGGGAAAGAGTGGTACCAAACAAAATTTATACCTAAAATCAGCCCTATTACTTTAATTGCTTTATTATTCACCATTGTGGTAATGTTTAGCCTTAAAGGTAAACTAATTGTTCAAATCCCAATGGATGTAGTTAGGATAGCAATTCCACTATTGATTTACTTTGTAGTAATGTTCCTGGTGAGCTTTTACATGAGTAAAAAAGTAGGAGCTAATTACCGCAGGAGTGCAACACTATCTTTTACAGCAGCCAGTAACAACTTTGAATTAGCCATTGCAGTTGCTGTAGCTGTTTTCGGCATCAATTCCGGGG
>JAEZKW010000160.1 GCA_023415375.1 Bacillota bacterium | reverse complement strand
AATTTAACCCCAGGATACAAGCGCCCGACCGCTTGAGCCATAATATGCGAAGCGGAATGACGGATAATTTCTAGTCCTTCGGGATCAGTTGGTTTCATTAGATTTAAATTAACTTCTCCCGTCAAAGGCTGTTGGAGGTCAACTAACTCGCCATTAACTTTCGCAGCAATAACTTCTTTGGCCAGCCGTTCACTAATTGACTGTGCCACTTGATACGCAGTGGTCCCATCGGAATATTCTCGACGGTTACCATCTGGAAATATAACATTCATATTTTTAATCCCCTTTCAAAGATGATATGAACAAAAATGCCAAATCGGCCAGGGCCTGATCCGCAGGAAACGATAAGATATTCCGTTGTTCTTTAGAAATCCACATTCCGTCATTAAAGATTTCTTTTTCCAGATAAATCCGATTTGAATCCGATATCATTAGAAACCAGTCAACCGTTTTTAAATGCTTAACACCTTTCTCTAAAAAGGTATAGGTTGTTGAATCAAGTTTTCGGATAATCTGCGCCGCAAGGCCCGATTCTTCCCGCACTTCCCGCAAAGCGGCCATCTCAGGCGTCTCGCCCGATTCAATATGTCCTTTCGGGAAAAGCCAAACTCCATTAAATCGTTTAAGAATTAACAGTTGCGTGTCAAAAAAAACTAAACCGCCTGCACAAAATTCTTGAATCATCATTCACCTATTTTTAATTCTCGTCCGATTTTTAAGTTCGATCCGGCAAATTGTTAATTGAAGTTGTTTTGAAAGTTGCCATGAGCGTGCCCTTGCCGAATTCAAATTTGAATAAAAAAAACCCATCCCTCGAAAAAGGGACGGGGTTACCCGCGGTTCCACCCTTGTTGGAAAGTTCCCAAGATTGTCAACCAAGGAACTTAGCCCACTTTTGGTCAACTGTAACGAAGTCAACGCCGGACTTATTTCGGTACACTAAGTGCACCGGCTTTCGCCCAGAGCGTCCGAGGTGGTCTCACCACTGCAGCCAGGAAGTTCGCAGCATGAATGTATGTGCGTCAAGCATATACACAACTTCCTTCTCTGAAGGCTTCGTTATGGTTCTTTCCTCTTCATCCGCGTCAGGTTAATAATAAATAAATTAATATTAGTATATATCCATGTCCGGTCTTAGTCAATGTTTTTAGAGCAGAGAGTTGGCTGAAATTTTTATCTAAAATACTTCAATCGGATTCAGACAAAATTGTAGCAAACTTTCTCGAAAATCGGGTATCGCCCTGATAAATCCGCTGTAGTTCCATCTGGAATTGTAGCCAATGTTCTTTTTCCGTATTATTAGATAAATAATAGCGTTTCAAAAGAACCATTAACTCTAAAGCAAGTTTCCAATGACTCGGGCTTTGTCTATGCAATAATTCCTTTATAAAGCATGGGTAAAAATCAATTAAATTTTTTTGAATCCGGTTGCCCAAAATCCGAACTGCAGTTGTAAATAATGCTTCATCTCCTAAAATATCCGATAAATTGTCATGCATTCCCTGAGAATCCCCTTCTTCGATGAAAATTTGCAAGGCTAGCATTTTAACGGAAGGATCACGTAAACATTCCGAAATTCTCTTACAGTAAAGGCCCCAGTCATCAGGGGCATTTACTAAAAGCCCCTTAAGACGGCAATATTCCTCAAAATTCGGGTTTTCTTGAAACTGGATAAAACTGAGTGAAGCGGCTTGTTTAAATTCAGAACGTTTTTGATGAATTGTGATTAACCGTTCCCGGAAGGCGGATTGTTCTTTCATAAACCTATGCAAACAACTCTTGGCCAATTTATAGGCTTGAGCAAGATTAAATTCAATCAATTTATCAATTAACCATAAACTACCATCCGTAGTTTCAGTCAACTTGGCAGTAATACGGTTTAAACAATTCGGGAGCCGAGAATCTTCAAACGGAGCTTCAGCTAATAATGTATATAAAGAAATCAAAACTAATAGCGGAGGCTCCGTTAGAAAACATTCGTCAATGCAGTTGAATAAAAAGTCAGATTTCCATGGATGGATGTTCCACAGTAATTCTCGCAGCTCCGAAGATAACTCCCATAAATTCGGATTTAAATAAAGAGACCATATTTTTTCATAAATCCGGTCAAGCTCAGGATGAGTGCAAACGTTTAAAAGGGAGGCGAGTGAACGAATTTCATTCTTCCATAATTGAATTAATTTCTCATTAGGATATGACGTAAAGGCCTTTTCGTATCCAGATAGGAGATCCAGCAAAAGAGGGACAGCTAAAATATCGCCATCCTGCACTTTCCGATGAATCAATTGTTCAACTCGCTCGATTTTTTCCCATAATGCCTCAGCATTGATCAAGGTCATTTGCGGCAAGGTAAATATATTTCGAATCAAATTGGCGATGCCGCGGCTACTGATAAAATGGTGTTCAACTAAATCCGGAAAAAGCGCCAAAAAATTTATGGGATCTTTATGAATTAAATCTAATAAAATATTCTTTTGAGTAACGGGGTTTTTCAAGATTGTCGATAATTGAGGTTGTAAATCAATAAAAGCTGTTTTTTCTTCTAGCCAAGCAATCCCTAATGCTATTATGTGTTTACAGAATCCAGGATAAGGACAGCTGCATTCCCCTTGTAATTTGGAGTCTTCTAACCATAAACGAACTTTATAGTCGCCTCCGGTTCCGGTGATTATACCGGAAATTTGATTATCGATTTGACATGCCTTAACCAAGTGGCCTTGACGGAAATACTCGATTCCCCGCCGATAAATTTCGGGGGATGTAGCAGCCTCAAGATTTTCTCGGGAAAAATCAGACCATTTCATTTCCTCAGTTCCTTTAATTTTTTAACGAAACCTATTGAAATTTTGCAAGTAAATGTGTTGATAACAATTAAAAAAATTCATTGATCAATAAAATAATACAACCGCCAAACGATTAAAAATCAGCTTTAGCTGGGTTTATTTTCAACAAACCGTCAATACTTAATTCTCCACATCATTCACAAGTTATCCACAATTCAAAAGTTAATATACCGTTTTTTTTTTTAGTTTTGCACATCGTCCACAATTGAAATTCACTTGATTTTGTGTAGTAATTTCGGATTCAACGAACCCCTAGCACCGATGAGAAGTTCTCTGACGCGCGTGCGCGAGTTATCCACAGATTATAATTTCAAATTGGGTTCTGCAGTTACATCCAAATCCCAAGGCCCCGCTTGAAGATAATGAAAATACCCGGCCGCTGCTATCATTGCAGCATTATCAGTACATAATTTAAGGTCCGGGAAAAAAAGCTGCTTTCCGAGACGTTTCGTCTCACTCAGGCAGGAATCGCGCAATAAAGAATTAGCAGCTACTCCTCCGGAAAGTAAAATAGTATCCACATCATAATGCTGGACAGCATGAAAAAGTTTTGTTGTTAACTGTGTAACCACACTTTTTTGAAAACTTGCTGCAATACGAGGTACATCAAGTTCCAAACCGAGTTGTTTTTGATGTTGAATATAATTGATAACCGCTGTTTTGAGTCCGCTGAAAGAAAAATTATAAGAACTTGTTAAATTATTCCTTTGAATAAATTCCAGGTCGTCCTGGGCACCTTTGGATATTTTATCAATATAAGGGCCACCTGGGTATCCCAAACCAAGAACTCGGGCAATCTTGTCAAATGCTTCTCCGGCAGCATCATCCGTTGTTTGTCCTAAAATTTGATAAGAGCCCCATTTCTCCATGAGCAATAAATCGGTATGCCCGCCGGAAACAGTAAGACAAAGTAAGGGTGGTTTAATTTCCGGATGACCCAATACGTTTGCATAAATATGTCCTTCAATATGATTTACACCAATGAAAGGAATTTGAGTGGATAAAGCTAATCCTTTGGCAAATGATAAACCAATGAGCAGGCTTCCAACTAACCCCGGCCCATAGGTAGCGGCAATCAGCTGAATATCTTGAATGGCAACGCCAGCCTCAGTCATAGCCAATTGATAAATTGGTGATATCGCTTCCAAATGAGAACGGGCCGCTAATTCAGGCACGACTCCACCGAATTTCTGATGCAAATTGATTTGGGAGGAAATTATATTACTCCGTATTTTAAAACCATCTTCAATTACAGCAACTGAAGTATCATCGCAAGAAGTTTCAATACCAAGTGTTAAAAAACGAGACATGTTAACCCCATTATTTTATTAAGATGTTTTTTCAAAATCCTATCATAGATTATGACTCAATTCAATTCAATATACAAAATCCTCTTCAACCGTCACTGTTTTAGCTAAAGTCCTCAATTCTTCGGAAAGTCCTCTGA
>JAEZKW010000132.1 GCA_023415375.1 Bacillota bacterium | reverse complement strand
GGTTTTCAAACAAAATAGTGGTGTCAATTTGAAAGGGTACTCGAATTAATTCTCTTTTTTCCATTAACAATCCCTCAATTTTTCCCGCTTTATGTTTAGCGGTAATTTACAAATTGTAATTCCACTTGGTAGTCCTTACTTTTTAAAAATTGAATGGCTGATTGTAAATCATCTTTATTCTTACCGGAAACTCTAACTTGGTCATTCATAATTTGGGCTTGAAGTTTTAGATTTAATGATTTTATATCTTTTACAATTTGTTTTGCCTGCTCCATCTCAATACCTTGTTTCACTTTCACAAGTTGCCGTTTTGCGTTTCCCGAGGCATCTTCCACTTTTCCATAATCAAGATTTTTAATGGAGACTCCCCGTTTAATTAACTTTGTTTGTAAAATATCGATTACGCTACGTAATTTAAATTCATCACTTGTAAAAATCCGAATTTCGGCATTTTCTAAAGTTACCTCGGTTTTACAACCTTTAAAATCATAACGTTGTTCAATCTCTTTTATCGTCTGGTTTACTGCATTATCAACTTCCTGCAGATTCACCTTAGAGACCACATCAAAACTTGGATCAGTTGCCATAGACTTTCTCCTTTCAGTTTCACTAAAACCCGTAAAACGTTTCGTAAATAAAGTATATACGAAAATGCAAGCGAGCACGAGCTCAGAAACGCTTTACTCTATATGTTATTCGCTATTCTCTTATCTTTCCCTTTAAATTAACTAAAATTATCCAATAAAAAACAGCTCATGAAGCTGAATATATTGATTGATAATAATTCCTTTTCTATCACATAAAAAAAAGGCGCTTGCACAGCACCTTTCTCACATTCTTTGTTGTCGGGGTTTTGCTTCATTAACAATGATTTCTCGTCCGCCCATATCTTTGCCGTTCATTGAATTGATAATTCTATCAATATCATCATTATCAACCTCAATAAATCCAAACCCTTTCGAACGGCCACTTTCCCGATCTGTAATAATTCGACTGGACTTTACCTCAGCTTGAGATGAGAATAAGGCTGCTAAATCCTCTTTTGTAGCCGACCAAGGTAAATTCCCGACATAAAGTGTTTTTGTCACCATTTTCACCTCTCTCTGCTGACTTTATTTTGCATCAAAATAATTGGACTATACTGTATTTTAATGTAGATCAAGAGAATGATCCTATGGGTTATAGGAAAGCATGGGATTTATGGTGTTTGATGGTGGCAGCTAAAGAATAAAAGCCATTTTTTTAAAACGGGGTATAACGATTGGAGTATGTCTAACCGCAATTTCACGCTAGTCTCTGTACAGTTGGGTGCGATTGATATATTCAAAAATGGTGTCCGGAACCAAATAACGAATTGAGCGACCCGTCTTTAACTCATTACGCAGCCAGGTTGCTGAAATATCGATTAAGGGAGCTTTCAGAATATGGATACGGTGACGATAAGGCTTAAGAAAATCAGGCCAATCCCTATCCGTAACAAATTGTGGAAAACCCGGTCTCATAGCAGCAATAATTTGCGCTTCGTCTAATATTTGCCGGTAATTCTTCCAGGTGTTCAGGCTAAGCAATGAATCAAAACCCAAAATAAAAAATGAATCTTGGCCGGGATTTTCACTTTTTAGCGTCCGAATCGTATCAATAGAATATGAGGGGCCTACCCTGGTTACTTCCACTTTTGATACCTGAAATTGAGGATGAGTCTTAATGGCCAGTTCAACCATTTTAAAACGCTCTTCTACAGAAAGAGAGACCTCACCAATTTTATGTGGCGGAATGGAAGCCGGGACAAAGATAACTTTTGATAAATCAAAGGTTTCCCTAGACTGTTCCGCCAAAAAAAGGTGTCCAAAATGAATAGGGTCAAAAGTGCCTCCTAAAATTCCAAAACCAGCCATTTGAAAATTTCTCCTGTCCAATCAATAACAACGTTACTCTCTAACCTGCCCATCTCCATAAATTATGTATTTAATAGTGGTTAGGGCTTCTAAACCCATAGGCCCCCGGGCATGCAGCTTTTGGGTACTGATTCCAATTTCTGCTCCAAACCCGAATTCAAACCCATCCGTGAAACGGGTGGAAGCATTAACATAAACTGCAGCTGCATCAATTTCCGCCAAAAAGCGGCGAGCGTTTTGATAATTATCGGTTATGATACTCTCAGAATGTTTGGTGCCATAGCGATTGATATGTTCGATAGCTTCATTAAGGTCTTTTACCACCTTCACCGCTAAAATCAAATCCAGAAATTCAGTTTCCCAATCGCTGTCAGATGCGGGCTTGGCAGAAATCAAGCCGCAGGTTATCGGGCAACCCCGGAGTGCAACTCCAGCTTTTTGATAATCAAGGGCCAGTAAAGGCAGAATTTTCGGGGCAACTTCTTCATTGACTAGTAAAGTTTCCATGGCATTGCAGACCCCGGGTCGCTGAACTTTGGCATTAAAAGCAATCTTCCGGGCTATTTCCAAATCGGCTTTGCTGTCAATATATATATGACAGTTCCCAACTCCCGTTTCTATCACAGGAATACTAGAATTTTCAACAACTGTTTTAATAAGTCCGGCCCCACCCCTGGGAATCAATACGTCAACAAAACGGTTTAAACGCATCAAAATCTTGACTGCTTCCCGATCGGTTGTATCAATGAATTGAACTCCGTCTTCAGGTAATGCGCAATCCTTCAAAGCTCCCCTTAAAACAGCTACTAAGGTTCGGTTGGAATGTAAGGCTTCCGATCCCCCTTTTAAAATAACGGCATTACCGGTTTTTAAACATAAACCGGCTGCGTCAACCGTGACATTCGGCCTTGCTTCATAAATTATCCCAATGACTCCCAGGGGAACACGTTGTTGGCCGATTTCCAGTCCGTTGGGGCGGTGCCACATTTTATCGACTCTACCAATGGGGTCATCAAGCTGAATAAGAGTACGCAATCCTTCGGCCATATTGATAATTCTTTTTTGGTCCAAAGTTAAGCGATCAATCAGAGTCTTGGAAAGCCCTTTTTCGATCGCATCTTCTATATCTAGCCTATTGGCTTCAATAATTTGTTGACTTTGGGCCATCAGCCGCTCTGCCATTTTCATAAGTAAGTCATTTTTTTGGATAGATGATAATCCCGCAAGAATAGAGGTACAATTTTTGGCCTTGCTTGCGATGTCTTCAACATAATTCTGAATTTCCATCGAATTCTCCTCCGAAAGTAGCCGTAATCACCAGATTATCACGATGAATGACCTCATCAGCTGCTTTATAACCAAGAATCATTTCAATTTCCGAGGATTTTCTGCCCTTAATCTTTTCTAAATGTTCACGGCTATAATTAGTTAGGCCCCGTCCCAACTCTATTTGATTCGTATTTAAAATCCGAATGAGATCGCCTTCTTCAAATTCGCCCTGTAAATCGACAATCCCTGAAGGGAGCAAGCTAGTGCCTTGCTTAAGTAATGCCCTTTCTGCCCCTTTATCGATTACAAACTCTCCACTAGCAATGGGCCCATAGGCAATCCAACGTTTTCGGCTGTTTACTAAAGGTTGACCGCTTAAAAATATTGTCCCTACCGATTTTCCTTGAAAAACGCTTTGAATTTTCATGGGATTTTGCCCATTCATTAAAACCATGGCAGTCCCCGCTGCTGTTGCCATTTTGGCAGCTTCCAATTTTGTCAGCATACCCCCGGTGCCAAACTCAGAACCGGCCCCACCAGCCATCTTGAAAATCTTGGCATCAATTTCAGTGACCATTGGAATTAAGGTTGCATCGGGGTTTTTCTTAGGATCAGCAGTATATAAACCGTCAATATCCGACAAGAGAATCAGTAAATCCGCTTCAATTAATCCTGCCACTAGCGCAGAAAGGGTATCATTTTCCCCGATTTTTAATTCCTCGGTCGCTACTGTATCGTTCTCATTAATAATTGGAGTGACTCGGTATTTTAATAATGTAAGTATTGTATTACGAGCGTTCAAATATCTTTTACGGTCACTGATATCGTTACGGGTAAGCAAAATTTGAGCGACGATTTGCCCATATTCTGAAAAAAACTTTTCATAAACCTGCATTAAAAGGCCCTGCCCCACAGCAGCAACTGCCTGTCGTTCTACAATCGAAGCTGGTCTTTCAGCAAAACCCAAACGCCCTAGTCCAATACCCACAGCGCCTGAAGTTACCAATACAACTTCCCGGCCTTGATTTTGCAAATCCACCAATTGTCGAACAAATTGTTCCATGCGGTTTAAATTTAATTTACCGGTAGTATGAGTCAATGTACTCGTGCCAACCTTAACAACAATCCGTTTAGCATTTTGTAAATTCTCCAATTGGTTCACTTTAGTCCTCCTGGAGAGCTATTTTACTTGGAGTCCCGGGTTTTGGCGCTCGAAAAAAAAGAATATTCCTGCCAATAACTTGTACCAACTCGGCCTTGGTCTTCGAAGCAAGCTCTGATGCAATCTCATTGACATCAAAAACCGTATGGGGTAATACTCTGCCCTTAACAAGCTCCCGGGCTGTTAATGCTTGATCCAATTGTTCAATTGAATTTTCGGTGATTCCACCCTTTCCAATGGTAAGAATTGGCTCTAAGTCATTACCTAATGAACGAAGCCTACTTCTTTGTTTACTGGTTAGCAAATTTTGACCCTCTTCCTAATTCACTTTAAATATTTTGGGAACATTATAGCATATTTTAGATGGTAAAAAAAAGGAGCTGTCCCAAAAGTTAATTTAACGATAAAGAAATACAATATATTGATTCACCATATTCGATGAAGCCCTATATTGTATTTCTTATTGATTATAAATTACTTTTTAGACAGCTACTTAAGTTACCTGTGGTATTTTATCTTTGCGGAGTTGCCGCCGGTGCTCTTCATAACTAGGGTCTCCCTCGCGCCAACGGCTTCTAGCCTTTTCCCGGACTACAGCGGTCTCAGTAACAATGAATTCATTTTTAGCAGTACAATAAAATACTGGCTCATTTTTCCGACAATTGCCACAATCCAGACAAACCACTTGATTAAACCCTCCTACTTCTGATTCTCATTTAAAAAAGTAAATTCAAAATCACCTATTCTTACCGAATCACCTTCTTTTACTCCCGCATTAATAAGTGCCTCTTCAATACCCCAACGTTTGAGAAGGTTTTGAAAACTTCTGAGCGAATCGTCATTTTCTAAATCATAACGGGCCATTCTTCGTATTAAGGCATTATTTTGTACAATATAGGCATCTCCATCACTCACCACTGTAGTCGTCCGATCTTCTATTTTCTCTTTGAATTCATCGGCGCACGTGTGCGAATTTTCTTCAGTGGTTGTCTGGGCTGGGAGTTCTGCCAATTTTTCAATGATCAAATTCAATAAATCGGTAATTCCTTCACCGGTTGCCGCCGAAACAGTAATAATATCGTCTTCCAGTTCACCTAAATTCGACCGAAAAGTCACCAATACTCGTCGGTCCTCCAATAAATCAATTTTTGAAAGAACCACTATTTGTGGTTTTTGAGCCAAATTGGGATTATAAAGCTTTAATTCTTTATTAATTTGTATGTAGTCTTGATAAGGATCGCGGCCGGAAAACGTCGAAACATCCACCAAATGAACTAGTAAACGCGTCCGTTCAATATGCCGTAAAAATTGGTCTCCCAGGCCTACACCCTGGTGAGCGCCTTCTATTAAACCCGGAATATCGACAGCCACAAAACTTTGGCCTTTATAATCAACAACTCCTAAATTCGGAACCAATGTTGTAAAAGGATAATCCGCAATTTTAGGACGGGCCGCCGAAATTTTTGAAATTAAAGTGGATTTTCCTACATTCGGAAATCCTATGAGGCCGACATCCGCAAGTAATTTGAGCTCTAATTCCACCCATATTTCGCTTCCAAGTTCTCCTTTTTCGGAAAATTGTGGAGTTTGCCGGGTCGATGATGCAAAATTAGAATTACCGCGTCCCCCGCGGCCGCCCTTTAAAATGACAAATTCAGCACCCGGTTTTGTTAAATCGATAACCAATTGATGAGTCTCAGCATTTTTTACTAAAGTACCGACTGGAACCGGGATATATAAATCAGCCCCATCTTTGCCCGAACGGTTTACCGCCTCGCCAGGAGAGCCATTTTCCGCTTGAAAATGGTGTTTATAACGAAAGTCACTTAATGTTGTTAAATTTTCATCGACAATGAGTATAACATGACCGCCGCGTCCTCCATCACCACCATCGGGACCACCGCGAGGCACATATTTTTCTCGCCTAAAACTAACTGCCCCTGAACCTCCATTGCCGGATTTTAAGAAAATCTTAGCTGAATCTAAGAACAAACTGAACACCTCAAAGTTATTATTCGACAGTCCTTTTTATTTATCCTGCACAGTTATTTATGGTAATTTAGTGATTTTTAACGTATTTTACAGTTTCAAAGTTATCCCACCCTGAATAGGCCAGGTACGCTGCGTAAAAAAAACAGCTGAATATGATGTTTACCTCGGATTACCAGGGTTAAAAATTTTGATTCAATGTATTTTCCCGATAGGCGACTACCCGATTACGTCCTGCTTCTTTAGCCTGATATAAAGCATTATCTGCCTCGGCAACGATTTTATCAGCGATAGCGTTAAGTTGCTCTTCGGTAATTTGATTCACGGAATCTGAAAATTCTGGAGTCATACTGACTCCAAAGCTTGCCGTGATTGTTAATTTTTTGGTTGTACCACAAAATAAATGACTAACTATTTTTTCCCGCAATCGATCTGCTAAATCAAAAGCGTTTTCTAAGGTTGTCTTTGGCAATAATACTACAAATTCCTCTCCACCGAAGCGACAGGCAATGTCATAATCGCGTATTGATTTTTTAATGAATTCACCGAGTTCCATTAACAATTGATCGCCAATTTGATGGCCATATTCATCATTAACCTGTTTGAAAAAATCAAGGTCAATAAAGACTAATGAAAGAGGCTGTCTGTATCGCCAAGATTTTTTTATTTCTTCTTTTAACTTTTGCATTAAAAAATGCCGGTTATAAAGGCCTGTTAATTCATCTAGAGTGGCTTTCTGGTATAAATTTGAAATATTGATATATAGTTTGGTATTTTCTTGAGCTGTCTCCCTGGCTAATTGATACAAACGGGCGCTCTCTAGACGGACTGCAACACGAGGCGCAAAGGCTCTAATCAGTTCCATTTCTCTTCGGCGAAAGTTGCCTTTTTGTTTAAAAAGAATGAGTACACCTAAAATATCTCTTTGAATCATTAAAGGCATTGCCATTAGACTCTGATAATATTTTGCTAAATTACCACAGTCCATCAAAGTGTTTTTGAAATTACTCACTGTGAAACCTTGGGGCTGGGTCCGAACCTTTTCTAATATACCATCCTGATTACGAATCTCATTCGTGATTTGATTGATTTGCGCAATTGGAATTCCATGAAAAGCCTTGAGTTTAAACTCACTACACACCTCATCAAACCAGTAAATAATTCCGCCATTCGATGTAGTTTCAGGAATTGTCCTTATTAATATATTCTTTGCCAGATGGATAAAGTCCAATTCACTGTCAAATACCTCCTCCAGCCCGAAAAGATGGCGATAAAAACTGCTGGAAAAGTTAAAACGGTATATATAAATTAAAGATAAACTTATGATCACTATGGCAGTGATTGATAAGAAAAGATACAAATAAAAAAACCACCCTTCATTATTTTCAATATCGGCATTTAAGAAGAATGGGTTAATATAAAAAGAATTCTTAGGTTTGTTTCTCTCTTTTCTAAAGTCATCCAGCCAGCTTGGTGGCCGTGCACGACAAAATGTTTATTATAAGCAAGAAATATTTAAACCGGGATGATGTTCATTACCATTGCAAAAGCGCAGCTCCCCAACTTAAACCGCCGCCAAAACCAACCAGCATAATATAGTCTCCTTTTTGGAATCGATCCCAGGATTCATTGAAAGCAACTCCGATCGAAGCCGAAGAAGTATTTCCATAATGTTCAATGTTGGAAATCACGACCGTATTATGGGAGACAATTTCCTTTGCTGCTGATTCGATGATCCGGATATTAGCCTGATGAGGGATAACATATTTAATTTGTTCCGGTTTTAATCCGACTTTTTGGGGAACAATTTCATATAACTCTTTCATTTTATTGACTGCAAATTTAAATACCGCTTTGCCATTTTGTTTGAAATAATATTCTGAGAGTTGATTATCGAGTAAGTTTCTCACCCCTCCAATGGTTACTTCATTAGCCATTGTGGGATCACTCCCTAATTCAGTATATAAAATTAAATGCTCAGGATGATCATTCGTCAACAATGCGGCGGCAGTTGCATCGCCAAATAAAACGCAGGAAGTACGATCTGTATAATCAACTGTCCGAGTAAGCTGTTCTCCTGCCGTCACAAGACCAAATTTAGCGTTCCGAGTTTTCAATAAGCTTTCCGCTGTTGCCAGTCCAAATATAAATCCGGAACAAGCCGCATTCAAATCAAAACAAAAAGCATGATTAGCCTGAAGGTGATGGGCCACTTCACAGGCCTGAGCAGGACTAATCCGGTCAGGAGTTAACGTGGCAGAAATAATAAAATCTAATTTTTCAGGGTTAAATTGCACTTTTTGACAAGCCATTTTAGCCGATTCCACGATTAAAGGGGTGATAGTTTCACCTTTATCCAAAACATGCCGTTCCCGAATACCGGTCCGCGAGACAATCCATTCGTCACTGGTTTCTACCATTTTTTCCAAGTCACTGTTTGTAAGAATTTTTTGGGGGACAGCAGCCCCGATTGCAGAGATACCAACTTCAGTCATAATGTATTCTCCTCCGTTTTATTCATCATCTTTTAGCAATTTCAAATAATTAGCCACTTCTAAAGTCATCCCATAAATTTCAAACTGACCTTTACAAACGATTTCTTCTTTGGAGCGCACTACAACTTCAGTTAAAAAGCGATGGCCCCTTCTCTCCACAACCTGTGCTTTAGCAATTAATTTTTCACCCGCCCTGACAGTACGTAAAAATTTCACATCTGCCTTTCCGGTAAGGGCCACTTGAGTATCGGCAATTGCATTGGCAAGTGAATTGGCTTGAGCAAATACAATATGTCCTCTCACAATATTACATTTTTCTAGGCACATGCTTAAATCCGTTTCCAAAAGAGATAAACCTCTCCTGCCCGGCTCAATTTCAATAAGTTCACCAACGATTTCGGTAGCGCCGAGTGATTGCGATGCCCCAAAAAAATGGGAAGCCATCTCTTTGGTTCTTTTCCGCACCTCCGGAATAGACAATTCTAAGCGGTCTAATCGGATAGTAGGTATGCTAACCGCTAAGACTTCGGCCAAGTCTTCATCTGTAATAAAAGGATTTTTAGCGATGGCCTCCAGTAATTGTCGATGACGTTCGGATTTTCGTAATAGTTTTCCGTTCATACCTTAGCTCACAATTTTTATTATTACCTGATAATAATTATAATATCTTTTGCTTCACTTTTCAACTATCAAAAAAAATTCCGGTCTCCCGGAATTGATAGTAAACAAATGCTTCTGCGCTATGTATTAATATGCTATCATCTAAAAATTTTAATACGAAATGCCTTCAATAATAATTGGGTAGTAATTATTTACTTGTATAGGCTAAACCAAATTCCTTTACATTAAAAATCCGATATCCCAGGCGTCCCATAACAATTGCCATCTGGTCATACCAAAATTCATTCGCCTCGATCTGTGGTATTTCCGGGAAAGAATATTGTACAATCTCTTTTAACAAATTGTCCTTCAGATTCTCATTACCGGGAAGGTAAAAATAAGAAAACGCCATCTCGTGTTCCTGGCCAATTCCCAAAACCCAAAAACCGATACCTTTCAACCATAAGTATTTATTTACATTTTTCTCAAAGGTCACCGGTGTATAATCTCTGGTGAAGCTGTTTCCAATAAACCCTTTGGTATGCTCAAATAAACTTTGCGTCTTGTCAAATGTATCAGTAATAAGGGTATTCGGTAATCTAGTGGGAGGATGTTTATGAAGTTCTTTGGATTTATCAATCATATATTTGTTGATATGATCAAAAGTTTGATCCTGTTGATATTTTTCCACTAAGTTATCAATTAGTTTTTCACGAAAGATCTTGCGTTCGGCGTCTGGTATGGCCCGAACTGTAGGTTTATCATTCGAAGCTGCAAAAATATTATTTCCTAAAATTACAGATCCAATCATACCGACTAACAAAATTTGAATAAATAATTTGTTAATTCTCATTTTTCCCTTTTCCTTAGTAAATTGGTTAACTTGGAGTCCCTTCCCGATATAAAAAATCTTAACAATTCGACATTGAATAGTCAAGAGAAAATTTATTTGGCTGTCATTTTTAACAAATTATTCAGAGAGCAGTTTTACTGGGTTACATATCGATTAACATTAAAAATCTGATATCCTAACCTTTCCATTACCCCGATCATCTCGGTTTGCCAGGCCTGATTTTCCGGAACATCCGGGACCTCAGGAAAAGAATAAATAACCACATCTTTAAAAAATTCTTTTTTTAAATCCTCATTCCCCGGCAAATAGAAAAAAGATAAAGCAACCCGATGTTCATCACCAATACCCAAGACTAAAAAGCATATTCCTTTTAACCAAATATACTTATGCACTTTTTTTTCAATTTGTACCGGGTCATAAACCCGCGTAAAACTAGTTCCAATATAGGGCCTGGTCTTATCCATAAATTCCCGTGTCCGTTGAAAAGTTTCTTGAATAACCAGGCTTGGAGATTTTGGCGGTTTGTTTTTATGAAGTTCATGGTATTTTATTTCCATATAATCTTGTACTTTGGCAAAAGTTTGATTGTTCTCATATTTAAGAACCATTTGTTTCAATAATTCAATTCGAAATGCTCTTTTATTTTCAAGAGACATTTCATGAATGACCATACTTGCTTGGTTCTCCTGACAACATGCAATTCCGATTTCGAAAACCCCCAAAACTATTGCTAAAATTAGGAGGCTCAATTGACATTTACCCATCTCCAAATACCCCTGTCTATAAAGCTTCGTTATACATTTTTAAGATTTTTGAATTTCTTTGAAGGCCAATAGCGAAATAATAAAAAGACTTTATGTTTAAAACAACGAAATGGTTCGATTTACAAAAATTTTAGCAATCCCGACAAAATAAGTCAAGTCCGTCTCCTTTTCAATAGAAAATAAAAAAACCTAAGCTTCAGTAGCCTAGGTTTTTAATATACTCAAGAAAACATATCAGACATTGAAAAGGATATCGGAATAGGATGGTAACGGCCAAGCTTTGCTATCGACTATGGTCTCCAGCTTATCAGCATCTTCCCTTAGTTTACCCATTGTCACAAACACAATATCCCTGTAATACTGGGCAAGTTTCAGTGAATCTTCGCCTACTTTTTCAGTACCATCAACAGCATTTTCTAAAGCCGCAATATTATTGCTAAAGGAGCCCAAAGCTTCACTGACTTCAATTAACAATTTCTCTGGGGCTGCTATTGATGCTTTCGAAGAAGCACTCTTCACTAAGTTAATGGCTTCAGCTAGTTCACCGGTATACTTAATGACAGCCGGCAGAATCTGTCGTTTGGCCATTTCCAACATGGTTAACGCTTCGATATTAACCTGTTTTACATAGTTCTCCAAAAAGATCTCGTATCTGGAATGCAACTCAACCTTGCTTAAAACACCATGTTTTTCAAAGGTTTTTACTGTCTTATCGGTAATCCAGGCTGAAATTGCGGCAACGGTTGATTTGATATTCGGAAGACCACGTTTTTCAGCGTCTGTGATCCACTCATCGGAATAGCCGTTACCGTTAAAGATGACTCGCTTATTATTTTTGGCTACTTCTTTAATAATGGCTTGAGCTTCTGCATGTACATCCTTGGACTTTTCCAAACGTTCCGCTACCTGGGAAAGAATTTCAGCGACAATTGTATTCAAAACCGTATTGGGTCCGGCAATGGAAGCTGAAGAAGCCACCATCCGGAATTCAAACTTATTGCCAGTGAAAGCAAACGGCGAAGTCCGGTTACGATCGGTGGAATCTTTATGGAGTGTCGGTAAAGTTGTAACACCAATGTTCAACTCGCCGCCGTGTTTGGAAGATTTTGCTCCACCATTCTGCAGCTGCTCAAAAATATCCGTTAATTGATCGCCAAGGAAAATGGAAATAACAGCCGGAGGTGCTTCGTTCGCACCAAGGCGGTGGTCATTGCCGGTATTGGCAGCTGAAGCCCGAAGCAAATCAGCGTATTCATCAACAGCACGGACGACAGAAGTTAAAAACAATAAAAATTGCAAGTTTTCATGCGGGGTTTTTCCAGGTTCTAATAAATTCTGGCCGTCATTGGATGACATAGACCAGTTATTATGTTTTCCGGAGCCATTCACTCCGGCAAATGGCTTTTCATGAAGTAAACATACCAGTCCATGACGTAAAGCCACTTTTTTCAAAATTTCCATCGTCAAGTGATTGTGGTCAGTGGCAACGTTCGTAGTGCTGAAAATAGGAGCCAATTCATGCTGAGCAGGAGCAACTTCATTATGCTTCGTTTTCGCAAGAACACCTAATTTCCATAACTCCGCATCCACTTCTTGCATAAAACTGGAAATTCTTTCTTTTAACGTTCCAAAATAATGGTCTTCCAGTTCCTGTCCCTTGGGAGGTTTTGCACCGAATAATGTCCGACCGGTTAAAATCAAGTCTTTTCTTTGATCATAGAGGGTTTTGTCAATGATAAAGTATTCTTGTTCAGGACCAACTGTGGTAGCCACTTTGGTAGCATTGGCATTTCCCAAAGATTTTAATACCCGAACGGCTTGTTTTGATAAAGCTTCCATAGAACGAAGCAAAGGAGTTTTTTGATCCAAGGCTTCACCAGTGTATGAACAGAAAGCTGTTGGAATATACAAGGTGTTGTCTTTAAAAAATGCCGGTGAAGTGCAATCCCAAGCCGTATAACCTCTGGCTTCAAAGGTGGCCCGCAATCCGCCTGACGGGAAAGATGAAGCATCCGGTTCTCCCTTAATGAGCTCTTTCCCGGAAAACTCAGCGATAATATGCCCATCCGGGGTTGGTGAGATAAAAGAATCATGCTTTTCAGCAGTAATACCGGTCATCGGTTGAAACCAATGAGTAAAATGTGTAGCACCTTTTTCAATTGCCCAATCCTTCATTGCATTGGCCACTACATCAGCTACTGAAGGATCCAATGGCGATCCATCATCAATGGTCTTCTTTAAGGCCTTGTAAGTATTCTTGGGTAAACGGGCTTTCATGGTGGCATCATTAAATACATTACTGCCAAAAATTTCTTCCAAAGAATTCGTAACGACTACTTCCTGATCCATTCCCATTCTCCTCTCGTGTTATGTTCTTGTTAATTGTTTCATTTTAAATAACTTAACATTATTTTTTAACTTTTGCAAGAGTGTTTTCAATATGTTAACCAAAAAAGATTACAAAAACATAACCAGAAACTATAAATTGTAACCAAAATTATAATCAATCTTGACACAGGATTATCATTAACAGTTATTTCTTTTACTTCCAAAGTTTACAATGAAAAATACACCTCATTTACTGGGATCATTTTGATTAAATTATATAATCGCGATTTTAAATATCATAATCGGTATGCGAACCGTTACCGAACGATTACGCTGAATACGCCAAATTGACCGGAGCTTCAAAACCGGGAACCAACCGCTTATAGGAATTCACAGTGGGAGCGTAAAATGCCATTAAGGCACTAGCGTGTTTAAGAAGGCCGCCAATATAATATTTTGCTTCGTAAATCTTGCAATGAATCATGGGGTGGAACCGGCAAATAGCCTTCTTTTATTACGCGGTTTGTAACCCAGGTTCGGGCCATCCTCTTTTCCGGAATTCCAAATTCCGACCCAAAAGCTCTCATCGGCGATGCCTATGCTCTTTCTGAATTACTTATTCGATTTCCGGTTGGTTCACTTGGATTGTCATCATTTTTTCTCCTTTTCTTGCTTTAAAATCTACAAAATATCAAACATTGCGATGCAGCATCACCTCCCAATATTCCGACTGTTAATAACAAAATTAACACATAATTAACAATTAGTTCTTTTGCCAACTGGAATTATGTCCCCGCCATCGGATATAACTCTCTGGTATAAACAAAAAGCACTCATTGTATATATGACATTTTATTAACATAAGTGTGTTTTGATTTCTAAAATTTTACATAAGATAAAAAAAGCCCTTACATGAAATGGCAATTCTCTATTTGTCGCTCAATAAAAAAACAGTCGGGGTGACTTGAGTTAACCGGACTGTCTTCAATGAGTTGCTTTTTTAATAAATTATAAAAAAACATATGAATGGATTATAATGGTAAGGAAGGTTGATTCCTAAAAATTGAATTTTAAGACTTAAAACTTTTTTCCTTCAAATTTTAGTAGGAATTTATGCCATTCTTGTTGAATTAATAATAAAACTGAAAATTTGAAAGGATGGAATGAAATGCCGGATATCAAACCTGAAGATATTAAAGAAACAACTGAGGCCCCATCGCAAGAAGAAGCAAAAAGATTGGAAGGATTAGGTTGGGTTATCATCGACACATATAAGATGAATGATAATATGTTTTATGTGCTGGCTTGGGCCAAGGATAGTACTCCAGCCCGCTAATTATAAATAATGACCAACAACCACTCAGGTTTGAGCAAATATTTCCAGGGCTGCTAAAAGAGAGGCTTTGCTAATAGCCCCGGCAATATTTGCTGAATAACTGCAGGCGGTTGTTTTCATTTTCGCCGGATGGTGAAAATAGCAATTAAATCCATCACCAAATCGATGAAGATGAATTTTCCATCCCCTGGAATTCATTTGGTTTTCAATTTCCCAGGCATTATCAACGGCTTCTGAGTATTTGGGAACAATGGTTCCATATATTTCAGCCGATTCTCCATTACGGGTTACGCCGGTAATCCAATGGCCTCCGACAAGTTTATTATACCGGTTACCGTTTTTTTCAGCTTCCTTTTCCCAAATAAATGGATAAAATCCTAGGCCGGTATTGAGCCAAATGACCGAATATTTATAAACGATCTCGGCCACACATGCATCCAACTCAGCACTAGGTTGTAATTTTAATATTTCCTCGGTTGTCATAAGGAGCCTCCTCAATCTTCATCTTTTTTATTATATATCTCCCCAGATGGCAAAGTAAATATAATTCATTGGATTGACATTTTAAAAATTATTGTTTATGATTAAATTGATTTATTATTTATGGCAACGTACTTTCATTAAAACAGTAAATGCAGTAAACGAAACACTTGAGTTTATCAGCTATCTATGAAAGGATGTGACATCGTGCCTGATCTTAAAGCGGAAGACATAAAAGAAACAGTTGAAACAAAATCTCAGGAAGAAGCTAATAAATACGTGGCATTAGGATGGTTACTCATTGATACTTACAAAATGAATGATCAAACCTTTTATATGGTAGCCTGGACCAAAAATGAGGCCCCTGTGCGGCCCTAAAAATTGGCTTAACTCTTCAAGCGGCGTTCTTAAAAAACGCCGCTTATTTTTTTCATAGTATTTCATTCTTCCCCTAAGTAGGCTTTGCGAATTGCCGGGTTAACAACCAGTTCTTTGGCGTTGCCTTGAATGGCAATATTTCCGGTTTCCATGACAAAGGCCCGGTTTGCAATGGACAAAGCGATATTAGCATTTTGTTCAACTAATAAAATAGTGGTCCCTAAGCGGTTGATATCATTAATAATTCGAAAAATTTCAGTAACGAGCATAGGAGCGAGCCCCATCGACGGTTCATCCATTAGCATTAATGAAGGCTTTGCCATTAAGGCCCTTCCCATTGCCAGCATTTGTTGTTCTCCACCACTTAAAGTTGCCGCCATTTGATCCTTACGTTCATCCAGCCTAGGAAAAAGGCGAAATATCTCTTCCATACTTAAGCGGATACCGGCTCTATCATTGCGGGTGAATGCACCCATCTCCAGATTTTCAATCACACTCATCCTTGGAAAGACCCGTCGTCCTTCAGGTACATGGGATATCCCCAAATTAACAATTCGGTGAGGAGGCGCTTTGGTAATATCGATGCCTTTAAAAAAAATTTGCCCTTTTAACACGGGTAACAACCCTGAAATTGTGTTGAGGGTTGTGGTTTTACCGGCCCCGTTGGCTCCTATTAAGGCTACAATTTCACCCTCCTCCACATCAAATGAAATATCGGATAGAGCCCTTATCGCACCATAGTTTACGAATAAATTCTTTACTTCAAGCATCAGTGAAGTGCACCCTTTCCAAGATAAGCCTCAATCACTCGGTCGTCTTTCCGTACATCATCCGGTGTGCCTTCGGCAATTTTTGAACCATAATCGAGAACTATGACACGATCTGAAATCCCCATTACAAATTTCATATCGTGTTCAACAAGAAAAATAGTATTGCCTTTTTTACGAATATCCCTAATAATTTGCATTAACTCTTTCTTTTCATTAGGGTTCATTCCGGCTGCGGGCTCATCTAGTAATAATAAAACAGGCCTCAAAGCTAACGCACGTGCGATCTCTAAGCGTCTTTGTTCCCCATACGATAGATTCTTAGCCATTTCATGTTGTTTTTCAGCCAAACTTACCATTTTTAAGCAATCTACTGCTAAATGATTAAGGTTTTTTTCTTCATTACGCACCCAGGGTGTAAAACCGATTAAGGCACCACCTAATCCCATTTTACCTTGAGTATGTGCGCCAATCAAAACATTATCAAGCACACTCAATTCATTAAAAAGGTGAATGGTTTGAAAAGTACGGGCGATTCCGAGCCCTGCAATATGATATGGTTTTTTATTGCTGATATCTTGACCCTTAAAATAAATTCGTCCCTCAGTGGCTTTATAAATTCCAGTGATTAGATTGAAAATAGTGCTTTTACCGGCGCCATTGGGTCCGATTAAAGCCAAAATTTCCCCGGAATTAATTTTTAAATTTACTTTATTAACCGCTACTAAGCCGCCGAAACGGATTGTAACTTCATCAAGTGCTAATATTGTCACTTTAGATAACTCCTACTTCTTCCGCATTGTTAGACTGTCATAAAGGTATTTCAAAATCAATTAAATATGGAACATATTAGATACAATATATGCCCTAATCAATATACTAAAAAGTTTATATATTGTATTTCTCTATCGTTCGCGCATGGCGCCTATTTTCTTTTGTAACAGCCCCTTTTTAGCGATCAATTTAAATATCAAATTTCGAAAGCTAAAACCGCCAAGTAAGCCATTGGGTCGAAAGATCATTAAAAAAACCAACATTGCACCATACACCAACATCCGGTACCTTGACATAAATCCCAAAAATTCCGGAGCCGTTGTAAGCAAAGCAGCTCCAATAATAGTACCCGGTATGCTTCCAAGTCCGCCGAGGACAACCATATTTAAAATATCGATTGATTTCGAAAAAGCAAAGTCGGACGGGTTAATATAAGCAATAAAATGGGCATATAAACAACCGCCGATACCGGCAAAGAATGCTCCTACCGAAAAAGCAGCAATTTTATAGCCTGTAGCATTAATACCCATTGATTCTGCCGCAATCTCATCTTCCCGAATTGCTTTTAAAGCTCTGCCAAATCTCGAATTATGAATAAGAGCCATTATCAAAATTGTTAAAATAGCCGATATCCAAACATAAACCGCTAAAGGAACATTACTATTCGGCGGTGGTACCGACAGTCCCAGTGCCCGATTGGTAATATCTAAATTTAAAAATACCACTTTGATGATTTCTGCAAAACCGAGAGTAGCAATAGCCAAATAATCTCCAGATAGTCTTAGTGTCGGGAAACCAATGATGACTCCGGAAAATGCGGCCATCAAGCCGGCAGCTAAAATATCGAAACAAAAAGGAAATCCTAATTTTATTGTCAATATCGCTCCGGTAAATGCACCAATACTCATAAAAGCTGCATGACCCAGCGATAATTGACCCGTTAGTCCGGTAATCAGGTTCAAGCCCAATGCTAAAATAATTGCAATACAAATATTAATCAGTATTTGCAATAGATATGGATCAATCATTGAAACAACTTGTTGCAAAATTTCAGCCATTAATTTACCTATACCTTCTTCTGAATCTTCTGACCGAGTAACCCGGTTGGTCTAAAGAATAGAAAGACAATCAAAATTGCAAAGGCAATTGCATCACGATAAGAAGAATACCCTAAAGCGACTCCGAAAACTTCAATAACGCCCAAAAATAAACCACCGAGCATAGCGCCGCGAATTGAACCAATTCCACCCAAAACTGCAGCTGCAAAAGCTTTTAAACCGGCCATTAATCCCATATTAAATGAAACAGCATTAAAATAAATCCCGACCAACACGCCGCCAGCTGCCGCTAAAGAAGATCCCATTGCAAATGTAAAAGCAATCACCAAATTAATGTTGACTCCCATTAAGGCGGCAGTATTATAATCTTGGGAAGTGGCCCGCATTGCCTTCCCTAACTTTGTTTTTTGGACAATAAATTCTAATGTCAACATTAATACTGCCGAGACTCCAAAGATTAACAATTGTAGGGATGAGAAATCGACAGATCCGATGTGAAATTGGACCATCGGAAAAGAATTGTCGGGAAAACCTTTTGCATCGGCCCCAAAAATAAGTAAAGCCAAAGTTGATAAGAATGTGGAAACGCCGATTGCCGATATCAGAGCAGAAAGCCTGGAGGACTTTCTGAGGGGCCGGTATGCAATAAACTCAATAACCACGCCCAAAAGTCCACAACAGGCCATTGCTAAAATCATCGCTAAAAAAATGTTTACCTTGAATACCAACACCAACAACAGGGCTACAAAGGCACCCATCATATATATTTCACCATGGGCAAAATTCAATAATTGAATAATCCCATAAACCATGGTATAGCCTAGCGCAATTAAGGCATAGGTACTGCCCAAAGCTAAGCCATTCACCAACTGCTGCCAGAACATGAAGGTCCCCCTAATTAGTTTTTACTGGTACTTTGGCTTTCAAAGAAAACTGTCCATTTTTAACTTCCAGCAGATAAACAGGGCTTTTTACTGGTTCTTGATTTGCCCGGAAAGTAATATTGCCGGAAACGCCTTTAAAATTACTTGTTTTTGCAACTTGATTACGGAATACTTTAGGATCGTTGCTTTTGGCTCTCTTCATTGCTTCGGCCAAAATAACGACTGCATCATAGCCTTGGGACTCAAAGAGTCCGGGTAATTTGCCGTTGTTAGCAGCTTTAAATGCATCGATAAATTTGGCAGTCTCAGGAGTAGGCTGCTCGGGGGAAAATCCGACATAAACCATACTACCCTCGATCGCACTACCGCCTAGAGAAATTAAAGTTGGTGAATATAAACCGTCCCCACCGAATAAGTTGATCTTCATTCCTTGTTTCCGGGCTTCCTTCATAATCAAAGAAGCTTCAGTGTAATAGCCGGAAAAGAAAATGATATTCGGATTCTTGGCTTTAATATTCGTAATTTGGGCACTGAAATCCTTATCACCATCTTTAATTTTTTCTTCGGTTACAACTGTAATGGCTTTTCCCTTGATGGCATCTTTGAAGACTTGGGTTAAACAAACGCTATAGTCATTATTGTCAGAGGTAATCACCGCAATTTTCTTGTAACCGAAATTCTTCGTAAAATAGTCAATTAAAGCAGGCACTGCAACCGTATCTAATAAAGTATCTCTAAATATGTATTTCCCAAGTTCAACCACACCCGGTCCGGTAGCGCCCGCCGAGAGTAATATTACTTTGGAACGTTCTGCTATGGGTGCCGCAACTTTCGTTAAGCCGGTACAAGGATCTCCAACAATAGCAGCAACTTTATCACGACTGATGAACCGTTGAACGATCGTTGCACATTCTTGTTTATCACCCCGATTATCAGCTTCGACAATCTCAATTCGTTTACCGTTAGCTCCGCCGGCTTTATTCACTTTTTCTGCTGCCATTTTCATTCCGACTAATGTCGGTTGTCCGTACATGGCCACATCCCCGGTTAGAGCCCCTAGAAAACCAATCTTTACAGTTTCAGTGGCTGCATTACTAATACTAAAAGAAAAGGCTGCAAAAGCCACCAACAGGATTAATAAAAGTACTCCGAATCTTCGAAACTTCAAGCAAATCCCCTCCACTAATTTTAATTCGACTTATTTCTGGTTAAGGTAACGAAAATATTAAAAAGATTAACATTGAAAGTTCTCCATAAACTAACAAATCCCTTTTTCACTCTTTGGAAT
>JAEZKW010000107.1 GCA_023415375.1 Bacillota bacterium | reverse complement strand
TTTAATGAACTTTTTCATGTTTAAAGAATCCACCCTCCTCGAATTGTTAATTAATTGTTAACGGACAACTACTTCAATTCTAACATGGAAAAAAATACGAGTCATTCCAAAAAGAATACCTTAAACTCCATTTTCTAAACCTCTTTATTGGCACATTAAATTTCGTTGCAAATTCTGAAAAAGGGATTTACACTGCAGGTAAATAGGTTTTTACATTATTTCAGAAGCGCTGGTTTCGATATTCTGTAGGACTTTTACCCACTTCCCGGGTGAATTTTACAATGAAATATTTACTCTCTGTATAGCCAACCTTATTCGCTATTTCATAAATCATCTGGTTGGTATGGAGCAGAAGTTTTTTGGCTTCTGTGATTCGGATCTGATTGACGTACTGCTTGAAGTTCACTCCCGTAGCCCTTTGAAAAGCTCGACCTAAATAAGCAGAATTCATAAAAAACTTATCGGCAATCTGTTTCAAACTGATTGGTTCCATATAGTGCAAGTGAATGTACTCGATGATTTCACCGCTTATACCTTGATTCATCATTTTACATCTACGTTCAATAAAGTCTAGACCATCCATGATTAAAGAGAACATCATTTCTTTCCATTTCTCAAATGAAAGAAAATAAGGGTACTCCATCCATTCCGGGCGAACCAAAATTTCTTTACCTTGATTTTGGTTATCGGATATGTCTATCTCGTTGAGGAGGATGTAATAAACGCGATAGCTTATCTCCTGGATATAATCAACTCCCAAATGCGCTTTTTCGATTTCAGCCATTAGTTTTTCTACTGATTTCAATAATTCAGCCTTATTGCACGATGAAAAATGCTGCCTGATTTCCTCCAAGTACTTACATTCAAAACATAATTCCTCATTCATACTCATCGTAAATCGGCCCGGTTCATAGTCAATGAATTCAGTTGGTGCGAAAAAAAGTTCCGTCAACATTCTTTGTATATGGTCCGAAAAGTCTTCTTTAAAGGTTTTTCCCAGACTAGCGCACTCGGGCGCGAAAATATAGGAGTTTAAAAGTATGGCACAATTGATTTCCTTCTCCTGCGCGCGTGCGCGAAATATCCCTGAAAGATTGTCTATGAATAATTTATTGTTATGATGAAACGGTTCAAATATTTCCGGAGGAAGTAAAAAAGTATATTGACTTCCCCTGATCCGAAATAAATAGTTTTCAAGCTCACCGAATACCTTCGAAAGATACTCCTCCATGATAATGTGGGGATTGTTGTTTTCAAAATTATTAGGACATGGTAACAAAACGAAGGTCATCAGGGTATCATTGCAAAATGTTTGCCTGTCTACGACCGCACCATTATAGAGATTATTCAGCATATTGAGACGCCTACGGATGAACTCAAGTTTGGCATTGTTACGACACCTATCAAGTTTCTTGCGGATTTTTTCAAGTAAGGGGATAATTTCCTCCTCATCGACAGGTTTATTCAAATAGGCTTCCACGCCGTATTTAATAGCCTCTTTCGCATAAGCAAAATCACTATACCCCGAGAGCATCACCACCAAGGTGCTCCCAAATGCACCTTGCCTTAATAGGTTTAGAAATTGAAGCCCGTCCACTATCGGCATACGGACATCCAACAAAATCAAATCCGGCTTAATAATCGGAAGTTTTTCAAGGGCTTCCTGACCGTTCATTGCGGTTTCCTCTACCTTAAAGCCGTACTTTTCAAAAGGGATGGCCTTGGGCAAATATTCCCTGATGGTTTTTTCATCATCGACCAGTAAAATCGAATACACTAAAACTCCTCCTTTGAGAAGCGAACCGGGATAACAATGCTGATCTGAGTTCCTTGTCCCTCTTGACTTTGAATGTCCATCGTAAAGTCTTTTCCGTAATATAGATACAACCGCTGATACACATTATACAGCCCAACGCTATGAGTAAGCTTTTCACCGCCTTGAAACATTTTTTGCAGTTCCAAAAGGCGCGGTCCAGCAATACCTATACCATTATCCGAAACGGATATCCACATCTGTCTGTCCAACACTCTGATGCCAATTTCGATCCTTCGATGCTGAGAAATGGACTCAACTCCGTGAACGCAGGCATTTTCTACTAAAGGCTGGATAATTAGTTTTGGCAAAAGACAGCTTTTGGCAGCCTCACTAACGGTGACACTATATTCGAATTCATCTCCAAACCGGTATTTCTGAACATATAAAAATTCTTCCAGGAATTTGATGTCCTCACGTAAAAGGATAATATCATCATCCCACTCAATTAAATGCCGAAACATTTTCGATATATACATGATCATTTTGGCGGTTTCGGCTTCATTCTTAACCATAGCCCTTAAACGGATGGATTCAAGAGTATTAAACATAAAATGCGGATTGACTTGGCTTTGTAAGGCCAGTAATTTGGCCTGTACGGTTTCCCGTTCCAAATGGGCTTTCATTAGGCGGGCCTTATATTCTTCATCGATCAACGTTTGCAGCTGAAGGCTCATCTGATTAATACTATCAGCCAGAACACCGATTTCATCTTTTCCGATTTCATTTTGACAAATTTGCTTAAAATTTCCCTGGGCGATGCTTTTCGACAGGTTTACCACAAGCTTTGTCCTTTTAGTGATATTGCTTGCCACAAGCAGTATACAAAGAATCGCTAGGAGCATACTGCCAAATGCAATGAATATCGTTTCCCATCTCATTTTGGTAAATTCTTTGGCAACGATATTCGTATCGTAAAAGCCGTATAGTGATAAGGGAACATCCCCCAGAGGCTGTTTGAGGACAACAATACTTTTTTTTAGTTTCTTTTCGGAAAAGATATCATAGGCGCCGAATTCATGATAAGTATTGGCCGAGGCAATAATTCTGTTACTTGCGTCTACCAGGATTATATTATCAAACATATCACTTTCTCGAAGCATGGAGGAAAGATATGATAAATTAATATCAATTCGGATAACCTTTTGATAGTTGGCGTATTCAGGGTAATATTTGAGCGGCCTGACAATGCTTAAACTTCGGTCGCAGGAAATTTTTGGCTGCTGCGTAATTAAGGCTATTCTTAGTTTGGGTCCGTTGGGTGAAGGGGTTAATGGGGCCAGCCTGTGATCAAGTAATTTTTCTCCAAGGGTGTTAAAACTATCGGAGGATATTTTTTTAATGAGTGCTCCATTAAAAATGGTCGGGTTATCCGTATAAAGTATCAATTGACTTACTTGTTGGTTGTATGCCAAAACCGATAATAGATTCTTCGTTTGACTTTGGTAGTTGACAAGATAATTTAGATGGTTGCTGTATTTGGTATCTAAAAATTTATATAACTCCTCATTGGTGTTGTAGCGAAAGGACAGAGATATAGTTCCGGCTATACATCCATTAACTTTGCTTGTTTTCTCACTTAATGACTGGGTTAACCGTTGTAGCATTTCGTTTTGGATGTTTTTTTCAGTCGAACTGTAATAAAATATATTTTGAATGAGTAAGGGCAAAATTACACAGCCCACAAAAATAAGCATCATCTTTTGTGATATGGATAAATTATTTAGCAACCCATACGATAACGCGCGCGTTTGCCCGATTTGTCTCTTTAATTCTTTTTTCATTCCCGATATCATCTTATACTTGTTAATCCCCCTTCTTTGAGGCCGCGTTTTCTTAGTGACCATTTTCTTTAAACACAAGGGGCCAGGGGGATGATTGGCCCTTAACTTAAAGAAAATTCATTAGCAAACGTTTGGTATTCATAGAATTAGATTTCTTGGCAGCGAAGTAAAACCCTTCAAAGTTTAGAAAAATTTCTACCATAACTTAAAATTTATAGTAAAATTTGGATTTTATGACGAATATTAGGTTCAACAAATGATCCGCTTAAACCTTAAGGCGGAAAGTGCCCATTTTAAACAGGGGGCAACCCTTTTGGTCGCCCCCTGTTTAAACCTTAAAATCGTATCAAATATTATTAATATTACTAACCTTTTTTGACATGCCCTATCCTGAATGGTATGTACAACAGCGCCAAAAGCATTATTGAATCTGCCACTGTTGGTTGGTACTGCCGCTGTTGCTCCATTGGCATAAATTTGAACCGTTCGAGGTCGAACCCATACCATCCAGATACATTCCGGTGGCACGGTTTTTGAATTTAACATAACTTCCCACAATTTCTTGCGTCCACTGCTGGTTATTACTGCCACTATAGTCATATTGACAACAAACTGAACCATTTGAAGTATAGCCCGTACCGTCCAAATACATTCCGGTGGTACGGTTTTGAATCATCAGATAACTTCCCAAGTTGACTAATGCCCATTGCTGATTGTTACTGTTGCTATCGGCCCATTGGCATGCATTAGAGCCACTGGCGGTCGATCCCATACCGTCAATATATAAACCGGTAGCAACATTACGAAATCTTACATAACTTCCGCCGCTGGTAAATTGAATCCAGTTAACGTTAAATAAATATCCACTTTCGCCGGTAAATTTCAGATAAACGTTATGCGTCCCGCTTGCTCCGCTAACATTGCAAGTTCTGGTAGCCCAAGTCTGCCAACCGCTGGTTCCGGCAACTGAACAAGTCCCTATTAAAGTGCCAGTAATACTATCAAGCCGGATCTCAATATTACCTCCGCTGGCATCGCTGGCTACTCTAGCCATAAAGCCTGTAATACCGTTACTGAAATTAATATTGTTGTAAACAACATAATCCCCGTTCTCAATATACCCAATATCCTGCCCGCCTTCGCTGCAGTTTTCAACTTGAATACCCGACTGGCTCGTATAACTTTCCGCTTCGATCTGTGAAACTGTTCCACTCACTCTCAATAGTGCTGTCGATTCACCTATCTTGGTGCCTGCTGAATTCACTATACATAACTTGTATGTTCCAGCACTAGTCGGAACGGCAATAGACGTCGCAGTTCCTGCAGCTTTGGTCATATTAGGCCCCTCAACAAAACTGGTAGTTCCTGCAGGGGCAAACCATACCGTGTTTGAAGAATTCCCGCTGCTTCGGATACTTACACTCGTTCCGGTCACAACAGCACAACTTGCCGGAAATACATAATCCTGAGTAGATAACAAGTTACTGGGGATAATGCTCCTGTAGCTTTCTTGAATTCCAGAATTCAAACAGGTATTATACTGTGTCACCGGCCATACATTATCCGAAACCGCAACCGGCGGGTCAATGACACTATTAGGAGGATTTTTGCCCATTTTATTTACGGTTGCATAGGTTCTTAAAATGGTTAAATCATGTTTCTGCCCGTAATCCTCACAATTGATGGTATAGGTTACCCCCGGATCAATATCGAGCACATTATCATTTTCAATTATGTATGCAGTTCCTTCATCGTTGTGCAAACCATAAGTAGGCCCGGTGGAATTAGAAGGTACCCCGCGGACATAGTTCTGATTAATGTTCGTCCCCGGCATCTGACCGATAGTATAGATTCCTCCGCTGTCATGAAGCCTGGTTAAAGGATTAATAATCCGGTTATAACTTATGGTGTTATTCTTACAGGTCGTTGAGTCTAAGAAATTACACCAGCCCCACCCCAAATGGATACCATTATAGGCTGTTGATTGCACTTGGTTATACATGATTTTGAGCGTATCTACAAAATATGCCGTGATGGCGGCGCATCCTCCAAACCCGGGAGCAGTGCTTATGTTGTACAACATATTATTGGTGATTGTATTATTGGTACATACACCTTCTACACCGGGAGCGTATTTTTCACGAGTTCCAGATCCCCCGTCTCCAATATAAACATGCTGGGGATGGCCGACCGTTATGCCGCTTGAGGTGATGTCAGTGATATAGTTACCCGTGATGTTGGAATTGACGACATCGTTAACCATGGAAATTCCGTCATTGCCGCTGTGCTTCACGATATTGCCTATAAAATTAATTGAGTCGCTGCTGCTTACATTGATCATTCCCGGTAACGTATCAAGCAGATCATACTTGGTGTTGTGCCAGTTGTCGTTATAAAATGCTATAAAAGCGTTTGCGCCTTGGCAGGTGGATTTGCCGTAAGACCCTCCAACATTAACCAGACTATAATCGGTATTTTCAAAGGTAATGCCTTGGAAGGTTATATTTTTAACCCGATTGGTTGTTGAGGTTCCGGCAATATCGATCAGCTTCTCGACAACAGGAGCCTCAACATCGGCAGTAGCCATGTTCTCACCTGAGCGAATATAGTAATAAAGCGTTTTAGTCGTCTTGTCAAAATAAAATTGTCCTGGAGAATTTAAAAATTCAAATGCATTATAAATCGTATGAGTACCGGTTGTAGTAAAGGCTGCACCCCAACCTGGTGTCTGTGCTATCGCCCCGTAAGGCTGCTGCAAAAGTAATACTCTATAATTACTGGATGTGATGACATCCCTGGTGCAAACTATATTTTCATTCCAGGTTGTACCGTTTACTATCTCAAGGTCATCTTTGTTACTGGAAATAGCCGGTACATCCGTAATGTTATACTGAACCCCATCACTCGTACTGCCGCTTGTCCAAGCCCAACTAGCCTGTCCGGAGGTTATGGTATAAGCCCCATACCCTCCTCGGGCGGTTACGGTTTTGCTGGTCATCAAGGCTCTTTGGTCGTTCACATAAAGGTTCCTTAATTTGGTAGAGCGGTCTAGGGTAGCCTTATATATATTACCGCTATATTGAGTCCATCCTGTAACTTTGGTGGCGCCATTCAAAACAGGCGTTTCACTCGGATAAGCCTGATAATATATTCTGTATCCGTTCGATCCCGAGTCTTGTGGTCCAAAAGTAATGGTACTCGTAATGTTATAAGTACCGCTTCTTAAATATATGTATATATCTCCAGTCATGCTACTGTTAATTGTGCGCACCATATCGCGGGCTTTGGTGATAGTTTGAAAAGGTGCGCTAAGAGTCCCTGGGTTGTTGTCGCTACCTGTGGGTGATACATAATAAGAAGCCTGTATAGCCGCACTTACTTTGGGTGTGAATAATAAATTAGTCGCAGCGATGGATACGATGAACATCAAAGTTGTCAGCCATATTAGGTGCTTTTTAACCGTTGTTCTTTTTACCATTATTTAGCCTCCCTTAATGAATAAACTTTTCACATCCCGTAAAGCATTTCATTGATTATCTTGAAAACATCACCCCCTTGAGCAATAAATATTTCAACTCCTAAGTTTAGGATATGTAATATTGTTATCGAATGAATTCTGCCAGTTAAAAGTCAAAGGACTAGATGTCACTTTAAACGCCTTTTAAGCACAGCTCAATCGACCAAAAACTCAACAAAAAACTACAAATGATGAACTAAATCAAGGGGTATAATCTAGGTTGTTACTGGTGAAAGGTTAGTTTATCTTGGCGGTTAGCACACAAATTCACGCAGGATTGTAGGATGATCAATGGATGGATATGACACATCAATTTATAATTGACGCTTTCGAACAAACTAGTGATCGTCGCGTATCACGGTTGGATTAATTTCATTATTCTATTAAAACTCATAAGTTATTATCCTCCTTCATCCGGAGCCGAATCACTTTACTATCAAAATCTCCATTCATTTGAAGCTGGATTCCCACCTTCATTAATGCCTTGCCGCTTAACACAAGGCCTTTTCCTTCCACTATGTAAAGGGAATCCTCTTTCAAGCCTTTCAAATAAATCCGCGGTAATTCATCGCCAAAATGATTTAAATGGATAAAGGCAAACAAAACCGCCTCGGTTTGTGATCCGTTGATGTACATAACAGCTGCTAAATGGCTGGTTTTAGGAGAAAGTAAGCGATATTGCCTTCCATGTTGGACTATATCCCGGATTTCTTTATATAGCCCAATTAATTGCCGGGCCTCATCCTTTTCGGCATTCGTCCAATCGAATAAATTGTCCCCGATACCGAGATTACCCGTCATTGCTGAATGAAACCGGTATTTTAGAGGCAGTTGCCGGTGATTTAACCAATTCACTTCATTGGTAACCCAAGCTTCCATAATTTTGGCGCAATAAGCATATGAGAATCCTTCCTGAATTGAAAGGCGGTCAAAGGCGTCTGTATTGTCACTGGTCCAAACTTGATCAAAGTATTGTAATATCCCTAAGTCAACCCGGCCGCCTCCGCCGGAACAAGATTGGAAAATGACCTCCGGATATTTCCGGCGCAATTTGGAGACTATCTCATAGACTCCCCAAATATGACGGACCCAAATTTCCCTTTGTTCCCCGGCTTGCGCGGACGGAAAACCGGGCTCACTGAAATTGCGGTTCATATCCCATTTAATAAACCTAATATTGTTTTCAGTAAGCAGTTTGTCAAGAAAATCATAGATATATTGCCTGACATCTTCTCTGGCTAAATTTAAAATCAATTGATGCCGTATCTCGGTAGTTTCACGGGTTTCAAAGTGATAGACCCAGTCTGGGTGAGAACGGTATAAATCACTGTCGGGATTAACCATCTCCGGTTCCACCCAAAGGCCAAAATCCATCCCCAAGCTGTTTACTTTATCAATAAGTCCTTTCAGGCCTTGCGGAAATTTAGCCGGATTGACATACCAGTCTCCGAGGCCGGCCTGATCATTATTTCGACTGCCGAACCAGCCATCATCCATCACAAATAATTCGACTCCGATCGCAGCGGCAATTTCAGCCAGCTTACCTTGTTGTTCTTCATTTACATCAAAATAAGTAGCCTCCCAGGAATTATAAAGCACCTTTCGGAGTCGGCTCCGGCCGGGTTCCGGGAGAACATATTGGAGTTGATACCGATGTAGATTTCGACTGGCCGATCCAAACCCGCCATTGGTGTACCCAAGGACAAATTTGGGCGTCAAGAAACCAGCGCCGGGTTTTAGAACCCAGCTAAAATCGAAGTCTTGAATTCCGGCGCTGATTTTGACCAGATTAAAATGATCTTTTTCGATGACAATCTTCCAGTTACCGCTGTAAGCCAAAGCGCCAAAATAGATTTCACCGGTATCCTCCGTTGCTTGTCCGTTTTTATCCAACGCATAAAAAGGATTTGCGAAGTGGCTGGTGGTACCTCTTCGACTTTCCAGTATCATTTTGGTATCGGGAAGCATCACTTGACCGATTCGGGTTTCTCCGGCCCACTTCCCGGTTAAATAAGTAAGCCGATAATCATTACCCTTTGGAAGATAGGTTGAACCAGTAAGTGCTTCTTCAAGGATAATGTCATGCTCACCTTTATTCACAATCTCTGCCGTTCTTTCAATCATGTCGCACTCGGGGATAAGGGAATACATCAACTTTACTTCCAAAGCATAATAACTTTCTTTAAGATACAATACCAGCCTATCTTGTTCGATAGTATAACTATCGTATTTTAAAACAACATCCCTTACTTGATCATGATAAGTTACTTTTAAGCAAGGTTCGGAATATTTCGCCCCGGACCATGCTAGATATTCCTCGGCATAAATATTATTTCCAAAAGTAAAGGGATAAAGAGCCCCAGTGGTCGTATTTGGGTAATCCGAAAGAAAAGGTAATTTTTCTCCAAAATAAATATGATGAATGGTTCCTTCGGGAGTCAACCCAATCCCATACGCGGTATTCATACATTCCAATACCCAAATATTACGATCATGATCAACTTGAATCATCTAAATTATCACCCGCTATTGTTAAAAACATAACGTTTTTTATTTTCGCTTGATAGTTACACCCTCTGCTGTAATGTTTACCGGTTTCCCGTAAACATTAAGAAGAACGGCATCCCCTTCAAGAACTTTAAAAACAGCTTCCTCACTGGTAACCGATACTTCCAGCAATGATCCGGCATACGTAATCTTAAACCGGAAAGACTGCCACTGTTTCGGTAAGCTAGGATTCAAGATCAAGGTATCGGCATCGGTTCTTAGTCCCCCAAAACCCGATACCATACTGGCCCAAACCCCGGCTGCCGAAGAAGAATGGATTCCCTGTTCGGTATTGCGGTTATAATTATCTAGATCCAACCGGGCTGCATAAGCCAAAAAGTTATAAGCTTCATCCAATTTCCCTAACTCCGCCGCTAAAATCGCATGCAATGAAGGAGAAAGAGACGATTCATGGGAAGTCCTGGCTTCATAAAATTCATAATTGACTTTTTTCTCCTCCATGGTAAAGTCCTGACTAAAGAAGTACGGTAAGTTAAGGAAATCCGGCTGCTTAACCATATTGAAACGAAATATCTTAATATAAGCCCAATGCTTATAAATCGGGACTTGACTCATCGGAATATTTTTGACATCAACATGGGGTAAATCAAAGTAACCATCATGTTGTTCATAAATACCTGTTTCCTCATCTTTCAAAATTCGCATTTTATCCGCCATCCGCTTCCACTCCGCGGTTTCCCCTGGGGACAGTTTCACTTTCTTTATAGCCAGCTCATAAAGTTCTGGAGCGTTTTGTTTCATCTCATCCAGTACTTCCAGAGTATAGTTGAACATCTTCTTCCCAAGATAATTGGTGTAACAGTTGTGATTGACCATCATATGGAACTCGTCCGGACCCATAACCCCGTAAAATCCGAAGTCGCCTTTTTTCGGGCTCCATCCGCCCCAGCTGGCCATGCAACGGCACATTTGCAACAACATTTCTATTCCTTCATTGTAAAGGAACTTTTTATCCTTACAGACTTTATCGTAATGCCAGATTGCATAATATATGGCTTCATTCTGGTGGATTTCCAACTCAACGTGCTGCCAAGTCCCCATTTCTTCAACACCGGTTATGGTGGCGAACGGATAGCGGGCCCCTTCCAGATCAACCCGTTCGGCGTTTTCCAAAGCCTTGGGAAGATAATGATAGCGGTACATCAAAAGTTTTCGGGCGATCTCGGGGTTTAAGAACATATACATCCGATGGCAATAGATCTCGGTATCCCAGAAGTTAACCCCGTTGTATACTTCACCGCCGAGCTTGCAGATAACATTGCGCCGGTCGCTCTCCCCGTGGTAGTTGATGTACATCGCATACAAGGAATACCTTACCCCTTGTTGCAATTCAGGGTCGCCTTCGATTTCAACGTCCATCCGTCGCCAGAAATCAGCCCAGCAATTGTTATGTTTCTCAAGTTCCTGTTCATACGTTGCCAGACTGTATTTTCGGACTAGGTTAAGTCCGTCCCTCCAGACTTTCTCAGTATTACTTGCCTGTTCCCAATAATTTACCGCAATCTTATCAAAGGAAGCAGCTTGGTTTTGGGTGAGTTTCAAGGTAAACTCGGCCCCGATGAACTTTTCCCGTTCTACAGTTTCCGGTTGGATGGCCTGGTTGGAATCCAGCCTGAAACCTGAAAATAATTGAATTCCACTGCGCCGGGTACGCGCCTGAATTGCAAAAATATCTCCGACCTTCTCTTTCTTTTCACAGGTCCAGAAATTCAAATCACTATTTTTTTCTGAACTTGAACCGGTCCCCTGGGTTTGATCCCATCCCGCTGCCAGTTCATAAATAGTATCAAAATCCACACCCGAACAGATTTTGATCTCACCGGAAAAATTCAACGGTTCAAAAATGACCTTCTGACAGCCTAGGGCCGTATTCACGATATCGGTAAACCGTAAAAAGGTAATCCGCAGTTGTTTATTTTTTGAAGTGGTCCAAACAAATTCCCGTTTTAAAGTGGCGTTACGCAAATCTAATGTTCTCTTAAAGTCTGAAAACTTCACCTTGGCCAAATCCAACTCTTCACCGTCGAGGTTGATCCGGGTGTATAGCCAATCCACCGCATTAATCATGGTGGCGCCTTCGGTAATAAATCCTTTGAACACTTGAGGATACTTAATGTCCATCATATCGTACAACTGGCTGAAATAACTGCCCAGAAGGTGGTCCCCGGTATAACCTTCTTCGAAATATCCCCGGACACACATAAATTCATTGGCCACCGAAAAAATCGATTCCGCCAGTCTAGCTTTGGCCGGATCAAACCCTTCCTCTACCACCAACCACGGGTCAACCTTAAAGTATTTTTCGGAAGTTTTAAATAAATGCATCTTCGATATCCTCCTCAAAAGTTCAATGATGAAATCGGTTTTCTAAAACAATTAATTTGAATGGCATTTTTTGACCCGGTCATATACGTCTTGCAGGGTTCCTTGAAATGGTCCCGGCGTTTCCATCTTGATGGAAACCAAAGCCGCGGCGAATTTAAGCGATTCGGCTACATCATGCTCCATCCGCCAGGATAAGTAGGCCGCAAAAGTGGTGTCGCCCCGTCCAGTCCGCCCGACAACGCTGCGATTGGAAAATTTTTCGTAATAGGTCTTGCCGTTTACTCGAGCCAAAACGCCCTCCGCCTGGGTGATGACTGTCTCCGGACAACCCCAATTTTCAAACAGAATGGCGGCCTTTTCAAGATCATCGGTTCCGGTAAGAACTTTGGCCTCCACCACATCTAATTTCACTTTGCTCATTTGTTTTACGATCTCTTGTTTCCCGGGGACATCTTTAAAAGCGATTTCGCGGGTCACCGGATCCACTTGTCGGACAAAACTCTGCATATCAGCAGAGAGGTTATACCCTTTGGCTTTTAAGCCCAAAATCAAGTCCATATCGAATTCCTGATCGGAAATTCCGGCTAAATGCAAGTATTGGGTCTCCAAAGATGGAATCTCTTCCAGTTGAAACCCTCCGGCGCTTTTTCGAATCATGAGGCGCCGCTCATCCACATTGGCTGTTGGATGAATGACCACGGCAAAAGTAGTCTCTGCGGTCGGGATGACGAATGTACCAATGCCTAGTTCTTGCATGGGTTTGAGTATTTCATTATCTTTCTCAGCCATTTTAGTAACGACAGCGACTTTTTTGCCGACCCGGGCCGCTACCATTGCCCCGCATAAAACAGCACTGCCGGGAGAAACTTTCGTTTCTCCTTGATAAGGGGTTATTTCATCAAAACACATATGTCCTAAAAATGTAATATCATAAGTATTCATGTTTCTCTCCGTCTCAAATAAAAGTACTGGAACATAATAACTCGGTGACCGCGCATACGCGGTTAATCATTTTTAATTGAAAAATACAATGTATATTGTTCATCTTCCACCTCGTAAAGGGGAATGAATTTGATCGCTTCTGCTTGACCCACCGTTCGATAATGCGGTCCCCTGTCACTACGGTGGATCCGTTTGTATTCAAAACTTGGAGTCAAAAATGTTTCAGGTTTATTCTGATCTCCCTTGAGAGCCTTTTCACTTGGACATAACCCGGCCAAAACGGCAGGGCCATTCCTGAAAGCCGCCAAATCTTGACTATCGGGTAAAGAAACCAATTCCAACGATTTCGGAAAAACGAGATGAATTTTATCGTCACGCCAGATGCGATGAATTTCACGGCTACTCGAAGAATTGACAGGAAAGGACTCTTTGATCCCATTGATCTCGATCAGCGGTTCACCTTTTACCCATCCTGGGATTCTAATTTTTAGGGTAAACTCCACAGGGCTGTCACAATCGATTTTTAAATCCCAAACATCCCGATCGTATCGAAAGTAATCCTGTTCACAAGGGAAAGTATCTTGGATACTCAGGAAATTGTGACCCATTGAATCCCGATCATCCAATATTAGTTTTATCGATACGCCGTTCCGATGCCAGTTGGTCTCCGTGGGAATAAACTGGGTTAGGACCAATCCTTCTTGATCTTCATACCAGACATGACGACCGTAGTCTGAATGGGCCTGAACGAGCGACCCATGGCAGCACCAGAACGTCTCGGTCGGAGTACCCCATTTTTTGATGGATCCGGCCTCCATTGGCAAATAATAACAGACCATTCCGGTTTTCGGGTTTTGTTGCGAGAGTATCCCGTTATAAAGATTGAGTTCCCAATAATCGGCCAGTTTCGCATCCCCGGTCCAGCGCCATAAAAACTCAGCCAGCCGCATCATATTAAAGACAGTACAATGTTCCTGATTGTCGTTACTGAGGCGTGCGGCCAATTGCCCAGGCGGGGTCCAGCACTCTTCACAGGTTTGCCCGCCGGTACAATAATATCCCCGTTCGGTAACTACCAAGCGCCAATAGGCATTAACCACTTCCCGCCAATAGAATTCTCCGGTGACCTCATAGGCTCTGGCTGCACCGAGTATTTCCGGAATCGTCGTATTAGCGTGTTTATTGGTTAAAACATCCTCTCCAGCAATCAAACGGTGAAATAACCGGGGCCGATCATACCGCATCATTAAATCGAGATGTTCTTGTTTCCCAGTAATATGGTATAAATCAGCCCAAACTTCAAGCATTCCGCCGGTTTCATTGTCAAGGATATCGTCTAGCTGCTCGCGACTAAACTGTCCCACCCAGCGCTGAAACCACCGGCTCCATTTAATAACCACATCCAGTGCCTGTTCATTTCCAGTCAGGGAATAGGCGCTGAGAAGTCCCATCAATGTTTTGTGCAAAACATACTGAGGAGCCCAAACTTTCTTCCCTTGAACCAGCCAATCCAAATATTTTTCAGGAATCGATCCGGCCCATTCCCCGCCATTCTCTTTTTGGCATTTGGCGATCTCGCCCACGATCCAATCCGCTTTCCCTTTTAATTCGTAATCTTTGGTCATTGCATAATAATTGGCTGCGGCTGAAAGCCAATGACCTAAAAAATGACCTCTTATTTGGCACGTAGGGGATTCCCATCCCCAATGGCAATCCTGCGGATGATGATCAGGGCCCCATAGTCCAGCTGTAAGATAATGGTTTTGCAACAGATTTTTACTGGAGAGGCTGAGCATATATTGTCGGTTTATTTCCGCTCTCTTTTTGAATACACTTTCTCGCAAAGAGGTCGAACCGTATGGAAGACCTTGAT
>JAEZKW010000096.1 GCA_023415375.1 Bacillota bacterium | reverse complement strand
CAAGTATGGCATACCGCAGGATACATTTCCCGTTCGGATCTTCCTTGGAAACCCCGTCCGGAATCTCTTCTACCGGAGTTTTGCTCCTTTTTTGCCGCTCTACATTGCGGACACCGTCCCGGTTCATTCGTAAACCCTTTGTCGGCGAAAAACTCCTGTTCGCTGACAGTAAACGTAAAATCATTGCCACAATCTTTACATACAAGCGTTTTGTCTTGTAACATATAAAAAAACCTCCATTTTAAGCCCGATGGGCTGTTATTATACCTTTCCCTCGGGTTATAATACTTGGAGGCAATTTCACGCCTATGCGCTCTTCGAATTTGCAAACCATATTATTACTATCCTAAGTTTGGGCACTATTTATATAGTAACACAGATTTTGGAAAAATGCAAAATATTTTTGAAGTTACTTGTATCAATAATTGTCAGGTGTAAAGAGATTGGTTCTAGTTAGTACTAAGGGATTTCCCAACCCGCTTGAGCCTTCAGCTATATGAAATGCTGAAGCTCATTTGGTATTTTTAAACTGTATTTTCCTAATTCTTCTGATCAAACTGCTGCTGCGCAGAGATATTCTTCGAGTAAAGAATGAATCAAAGCTTTTACCGGTACGATCTCGGTGCTGCGATAGCCGTTGGCCCCGGAAAATACAAAGCCCTGTTTGAGCTTCCCCCGGCAAGCATTGATTAATGCCAACGCGATACAATACGGGCTTTTTTTATAATCACAAGTTGTGATACAGTGATAAGGGCATTGAAAGGGCTTTTTTTTGCCCAATGCCACATCAGCGATAAACTTGTTCTTAATTGCCCGCCCCAGTAAACCAACGGGGCTTTTAATAATAACCAGGTCCTCTTGTTTTAAGTTCAAAAAAGTTTTTTTAAACTCAAGATCCGCATCGCATTCATCGGTCGTAATAAAACGGGTAGCCATTTGAACACCGGCTGCTCCCAACCGCAAGAAACGGTCAATATCGGCTCCGGTATAAATACCTCCAGCGGCAATCACCGGGACTTTTTTCTGGTATTGCTCTTCGAATACAGCTACTTCTGCTATCACCTGAGGAATCAGGTTTTCCAATGAATATGCCGGGCTTGTGATTTGATCTGCTTTAAATCCTAGATGTCCACCAGCCATGGGTCCTTCGACCACGATAGCATCGGGGATATAGTTATATTTTTCAATCCACTTTTTACAAATAATTCCTGCAGCCCGGGCGGAGGATACGATGGGAACCAGTTTTGTTTTTCGGGACCCTTCTAAAAATTGGGGTAGATTGAGTGGTAGACCGGCGCCGGAAAAAATGACATCAACGCCTTCTTGGATGGCCGTCCGTGCCATATCGGCAAAATTAGATAGGGCCACCATGATGTTAACTCCAATAATTCCATTGGTCATTAAACGGGCTTTACGAATTTCTTGCTTGAGAGCTCTAATGTTGGCTCCTAAAAAATCCCTGGCATAATTGGGTTCCAGCATGCCGATACCGGCGGTCGCAATGACGCCGATTCCGCCCGCGTTGGCAACTGCGGAAGCCAAACCGGAGAGGGAAACTCCAACTCCCATTCCTCCTTGAATGATAGGCAGCTTTGTGGTTAAATCTCCGATGTTTAAACCTTTAATGGTGTTATATTCCATAACAATCCTCCAATTTTGTTATTGCTAATCATCCAGGGTATTTGAAATTGTTTTGAATCTGGTATTAGCAGTTATTACTGTACCAATATTTATTAACATTAATACCATTACTTTTCATCAAATCTCTAATCATTTCGAAGCTTTTCCTCGGGATGATCATGTGAAAGTTATTACTGCACTCACTTAATGTTCTCCATTTTTGAAAGGCCCCGGTTTCATTGATAGAATCGTTGGTTACAACTTCACACAAGGTGATTTCATCATCTAAAACAGCAGATAAATCGGGAATGTAACCGCACACTTTATTAGGCTGACCATTACTGCAATTTTCATTGTTAATTTTAATATCGGAATAACCCAGCTTTTGATAGTTAAGCGCCCCAGTAATCAGCATTTTGTTGAAAAGGTTTTGTTCCGATTGTGTTCTGGACATTGTCGTATCCTCCTTAGGTTTATATGGATTCGTTGCGAAAGGTGTTCACGTTTTTTACTTCAATGGGTGTATAAATTGCTTTTAAATCAGGGCCGTTGCACTCAATTCCAAGGGCCTGTAAATTATAAACAATCAAAGGAACAGTAAATTCGACTAAATCATTGGTTGTGCTTTCCTGAAGCCAGTAGGTGATGATGGAATAAATCGACCCGGTGAAGAGAACTGCCGCTATTTTGGCATCAGGAACATTGATAACCTTTTTTTGAAGCAGCCCTTTAAATATTTCTTCAAAAACAAGCGAGATTTTTTGGTGGTCAGCAGTCCTTTTCCTTTCGAATTCGGGGCTTAAGCCAACTGCACGAATCAGCATAATCCGGGCAAGTTCCTTCTTTGTTTCAAATGTCTGCAAAGAAAGAGTAATCGCTTTGGTAATACTTTCTACGATACTGTTTGCATTATCTGTCATCGTGTCGATTGCCTCTTGCAAAACAGCTATATAAGTTTGAATCATTTCATCATAAAGGATCACAAACAACTCTTCTTTGTTGTTAAAATAAAAATAAAACGAGCCGGTGGAAATATCGGCCTCTTCTAAAATATCCGCTACTTTGGTTTGATAATATCCTTTTTCCGCAAAAACCTTGGCCGCGCTTTCTAATATGTGTTGCCGCTTGGCGTCTTTCATTTCCTGTATCTTTTGAGGTGTCCGATATGCCATGTCAAAGTTCCTTCCAAGCATAGAATGAAAATTCGTTCTACGCTTAATTATATACTATAATTTTAAATAAGCAAACGGTTTAAATTTTGGTTAGTGAGTCTGGGCCAAGTAAAAACATATTTTAATCAAATTAACAATGCGCTGCCAAAGGAAAAAAGAAGGTTATGGATTTCGAATTCGGAGATTAATCAGTACCAGACCAGGATTAGCAAGACTAACAACCCCGATTAACAGGATGAACGCGATTCTCAAGCCTTACTTTCCTACGTAGGGTCCTCATGTAGGAGCGACGGGTTGAAACTCATGGCTGTTTCAATTCGTCCCGATATAATAATTCCTTTATTAAAAAATCCCCACATAGCCAACATCCCAACATAGAATAAAAGTTTGAAGTGGGAAGAGTAAAGGGTAAAGTAAGATAATGTCTCAAACAAAGATAAATATTTATTCAACGAAAAAATAATTATTTCTTGGGAAAAATAATTTTCCCGCTAAAAATAATCGATTTATCCCGGAAATAATTTTTTACTGCCATAAATAATTTATTCTCCCGTCCAACCAATCCCTCGGGTCACAGAAATAATTATTTTGTCGTCCGAAGGATTGTTTGAGTCCCAAAAATAATTTTTTCTGGCGTCCGGAGGACCCATCGACCCCCAAAAACAATCTCTTTTCTCGAACAAAGGATCGATCCAACTCCAAAAATGATTTTTTCTGACACCGGATCGATCGATCCGGCTCTAGAAAAAATTATTTCTGTCACAGAAGTAATTTTTTCTTTCAATAAAAAATTTTTTCCGTTGATAAAAAATCTTTTCCATCGCAGAAATAATTTTTTCTCCCACCGAAAGCATCGATCCACCCATAAAAAATGTTTTTTCCTTCAATGAGAAATTATTTCCTTGGCAAAAGTAATTTTTTCTTCCGCTGAAAACGTTGATCCACTCAAAAATAACTCAACTTTCGCATCTTGAAAAGAAGAAACAAAAAGCTGAAGATAAAGATTTCGTATAAAAAAGGGGTCTTGAATGTCTATTTCACCCAACCCCCGACCTCTTCCCTATTTCGAGAAGCGGCGTTTCATGAAACGAAGGATTATCTTCTACAACAAGAGACAGTTCTCTTAAGATTTCAATAGCTTTTTTAGCCCTGTTTGCTTGCATATCAATATTTAAGTGTTCCTCAACTACTTCATATATAGTTTCATCCTTATTAAAAATTACATTTAAAACTCTCCATCATTGAACTAGATTCTATGGCTGGCAGGAATGTTCATGCACTCAGTGGTAGCCGGTATGACACT